>NZ_JBFTMX010000016.1:0-232486 GCF_056397205.1 Massilia sp. 05N420 | reverse complement strand
TGTCTGGACCCCTTGTGCGATTCGAGCACATACATCTCATCGGCTTCGGCGATCCCACTCAGCCGCTGCGGGCGGTCATCCTTGCTCAAGGCCAGGAAACGGTGACGCCATCGAAAGCTGGTCGCGCTCGCCACGCCGATCTCGCGCGCCGAGCGGCGCACGCTGCGGGAGTCGAGCATGCAGCCGAGGTAGTCGAGCCAGTGCGCCTTGTGGCGCAGGCGGGCCAGCGGCGTGCCGCTGAGCAGGTTGAAGGTGCGATGGCAACTGCGGCAGCGGTAGCGCTGCAGTCCGTGCGCATGGCCGTGGCGATAGGGTTTGTCGGCCTGACAGTGCGGGCAGCAGAGTGGCATGCCGGGCTGCTCGACGATCTCGAGTACACGGTCGAGGCCGGCCGCCGATTGCAGCAGGTCGAGCAGGCGGTCGCGCTGGCGCCAGGTCAGGCTGGACAGGCGTTGCAGGAACTGTTCGAACTGCCGTGCTTGCATGGGGCCTCCGTCAACGGTTCAGGTCGACATTGGACCGCAGGCTTGCAGAAAAGATTCCACACTTGGCGCGAACAGCGCCTTTTCATTCCGCGGGCGCGCGCCCGCGTTCCATCAACCAGCCGGCGATGCCCGGCGCCAGCGACAGGGCGACGATCCCGAGCAGCACCATGGTCAGGTGCTCGCGCACCCAGGCGATATTGCCGAACAAGCGCCCGGCGGCCAGCAGCGCGCCGACCCAGACCAGGCCGCCGGCCACGTTATAGGCAAAGAAGCGGCGATAAGCCATGCTGCCGAGCGCGGCCACGAAAGGCGCCATGGTGCGCACCACCGGCACGAAGCGCGCCAGCACGATGGTCTTCGGACCGTGGCGCTCGAAAAAGGCGCGGGTGCGGTCGATGTGTTCGGGTTTCACGAAGGGCAGGCGCCGCGTGTCGACGGCCCGCTTGCGCACCAGGCCTCCCGCCGCGTAGTTGGCGCTGTCGCCGGCGATGGCGGCCAGCGCCAGCAGCGGGAACAGGATCGCAAGATTGAAGGTGCCCTGGGCCGCGAAGGCGCCGGCCACGAACAGCATCGAGTCGCCCGGCAGGAAAGGCAGGATCACGACCCCGGTCTCGATGAAGATGACGGCGAACAGCAGCAGGTAGACCGCCATGCCATGGCTGGCAGCCAGGGCGGCCAGGTGGGTATCGGGATGGAGCAGCCAGTCCGTCAGCGTATGCCACATGGACTATTTATGCTCGCCGGCCCGGTAACGCTCCAGCTCGGCGTTCAGCCATTGCGCGCTGGTGATCGGCTGTCCATTTCCGCAGCGGACCTGGTAGGCCCGGTGCGTGAAACTGCTCTCCGAGGCCGCGCGTTCGATGAAGGCGCGGGTGTCCGGCACCAGATTGCGGCGCTGCAGGTAAGCGTATTTGTCCTGGAGATGGTCGCGCGCCGCCTTGCTGTCGTGCCAGCTGCCGTTGCGATTGAACTGGCAGCCGGACTGGGCGACGAAATCGAGCAGGTGGGCGATTTCCTGGCGAGCATGCGCATCCTGCTGGGCCCATGCGGGCGCACACGTGCACATGGCAAGGACGATGGACAAGGCTGTGAGCGGCTGTCTGCGGCGCATGGCTTCCCTTCCGGTGTGTCACCTGCCGGGGCCGCCCCACGCGGGGGCAGCCCACGGCTTCAGTGATTGATGATCAGGTCTGCGATCACGCCGGTGGCAATCGCCGCCAGCACATAGTCGCCACCCGTCTGCACCCAGTGATAGCCCCGCGGCGGCGGCCGCAAATGATGTTCCCGATAATTGTTCACCACATATTGGTGGTTGCGGTAGCGTTCGGGCAGGCGGTCTCCGCGGCGGAAACTGTGGTCCGGACCGGCGCCGTTCCAGCGGCGCTCCTCGCCCCAGCCTTCGTTGCCGGCGCGGCCGCCGCCACGGGCCTGGTAGCCATCCCCGCGGTTGTCGTATCCATGGTCGCGGCGGCCGTCGTCACGGCGGCCGTCGTCACGGCGGTTGTCGTCATGGCGGCCGTCGTTGCGGTCGCGCTGGCTGTAACGGTCGCCATGGTCATTGCGGTCACGGTCGCCTTGATAACGGTCCTGGGCAAAACTCGCGGCGCTGGCGCTCAGCAGTGCAGTGACCAATGCCGGAATGATGAGGTGCTTCTTTTCCATAAGACCCTCCAGTAGTTTATTGCCTGGGTCCAGTAGACCACCATCCACAACTACTGCTCCGTTCGTTGCCTCACGAAACCATGTAGGACAAAGGCTGGTCGTTTATCGGATAATGGCGGTTTAGAAAATTGCGCGACCCATCGTGACGAAGACCCTCGCCGACCAGATTGAAGACCTGTTGCCGCAGACGCAGTGTACGAAGTGCGGCTATCCCGCCTGCCGTCCGTACGCGGAAGCGATCGCCAGCGGCGAGGCCGACATCAACCGCTGCCCGCCGGGCGGCATGGAGGGCGTCGCGCGGCTGGCGCGGCTGACGGGCCGTCCCGTCATCCCGATCAATCCCGCGAATGGCCTGGAGCGTCCGCGCCCGGTCGCCTTCATCGACGAGAACCTGTGCATCGGCTGCACCCTGTGCATCCAGGCCTGCCCGGTCGACGCCATCCTCGGCGCGCCCAAGCAGATGCACACCATCCTGCCCAGCCTGTGCACCGGCTGCGACCTGTGTGTGGCGCCCTGCCCGGTCGACTGCATCGCGATGATTCCGGTGACCGGCGAGCGCACCGGCTGGGACGCCTGGTCGCAGGAACAGGCCGACGCCGCGCGTGCGCGCCACGACTTCCGCACCGAGCGCCTGCAACGCGAAAAAGAAGAAAACGATGCGCGCCTGGCCGCCAAGGCCCTGGAAAAGATGCGCGCCGTGACCGCCGAAGAAACCAACACCGCCGAAGAGCTGGCCGAGAAGGAGCGCAAGCGTGCCATCATCGCCGCCGCCATCGAGCGCGCGCGCCAGAAGGCCGCAGGAAAACCCGAATGAACGCAACCAAGCGCTACGAGATCTTCACGCGCTTTCGCGCCGCCAATCCGCATCCGACCACCGAACTCGAATTCAGCACGCCCTTCGAACTGCTGATCGCGGTGCTGCTGTCGGCCCAGTCCACCGACGTCGGCGTCAACAAGGCCACCCGCAGGCTGTATCCGGTAGCGAACACGCCGCAGGCCATCCTCGACCTCGGCCTCGACGAGCTGAAGACCTATATCTCGACCATCGGCCTGTACAACAACAAGGCCAAGAACGTGATCGCCACCTGCGAGATCCTGGTGACCCAGTACGGCGGCGAAGTGCCGCGCGAGCGCGAGGCGCTGGAAGCCCTGCCGGGCGTGGGCCGCAAGACCGCCAACGTGGTGCTGAACACCGCCTTCGGCGAACCGACCATGGCGGTCGATACCCACATCTTCCGCGTCTCGAACCGCACCGGAATCGCGCCGGGCAAGAACGTCGACGTGGTCGAGCAGAAGCTGCTCAAATTCGTGCCGAAGGAATTCCTGCAGGACGCCCACCACTGGCTGATCCTGCACGGCCGCTACACCTGCGTGGCGCGCACGCCCAAGTGCTGGAACTGCATCATCAGCGACCTGTGCGAGTTCAAGGACAAGACGCCGGCGCCGAAGAACCTCCTGCCCGCCGCCGTGCCTTCGCTCAGCGAGTAAGGAGAGTCATCGCGCCCGGCGCGAACGAAGCGCGCCGGATGCGTCCATCGATCACCTCGTAAATGCACAGCATCTCGAGGGTGCCCGGGCCTTCCGGGAAGTTGCGGGTGATGAGTTCGAAGTCGGTCACGAAGTTTCCCATCGCGGTGCGCGACAGCAGGCGCGCATGCAGGTCCGGCTCCGAAAAGCGCGCCAGGTAGCGCGGCCGCAGTTCTTCATGCCCCCTGGCCAGGCGTTCGCCGTGCAGCGCGAACTGCTCGGCGTCCGGCGCATAGGTGCGCATCAGGGCATCGATGTCCTTGGCGTTGAAGGCGTCCAATTGGGCCTGGACGACGGCGAGGGGCGAAGTATTTTCCATGGCCCTCGAGTCTACAGCATCATGCTGGCGTGAGAACGACGGAAAAGAACATCAGGTTCGTGCCGTTGTAGAGCTTCAGCAGGATCGTGTTGCGGCCCTTGTGGAAGTGCAGCTTGCGCTGGCCTTCGGTCAGGTTCAACAGCGCCATCTGCGTGTCCAGCGTGGTGTAGGGCTGGCGGTACCAGGGCTTGTCGCCGTCGCCGCTGTTCCAGACCAGGTGGTCGTTGAACCACAGCCTGGTGTCGTCGTCCCCGCCGATGTGCATCCACATGTCGGTGTCCTCCTCGACCATGACCTCGGTGTAGGCGTAGTAGACCGCGCTCTCGGCGCGCGGGCGCGGCACGAAGGGATAGTCGGTGTCCTGCTGCCAGATCCAGCGCACCGGTTCGTCGTTCTTGCCGTAGTAGACCGCGTCCAGGTCGACGCCGCGCTCGGGCGGATAGACGGCCTCGATGCTGTCGCGTCCGCGGCCGGCGAAGGGACCGATCACGTACCAGGTATTCAGGTAGATGCGGTTGGCGTAGCTGCCGCCGCGGCCCAGCGTGCGGCCGGCGCCGGTGCGCACCGTGGCCGCGTCGACGACCGGCGGCGCGAGGAATTCGCCGTAGCGGCGCTGGTCGCTGAAGCCTTCGCTCGACATGTCCAGGCTGCTGCCGGCCAGCGCACTCGGCGTGTTCATCCCGAGGCCGCTGGCCAGGGCGTCGAGCCGGCCGCCCATCGACGCCGACTGGCCGCCCGGACCGTTGGTGGCGACGCCGCCGTTCATGGCCCCCAGCCCGCCCTGCCCGGCCTCGGCGGTCTTCGCGAGCTGGCCGGTCTGCCCACCCTGGCCGCCGCGGCTGCCCGGGCCACGCTGTTGCCCCTGCTGGCTCAGCTTGACGCCCTGCTGCTGCGCCATCAGCTGGGCGCGGCGCTGCGCCAACGCGGCCCTGGCGTCGGCGGCCAGCTTTGCCACCACCGCTTCCGGCCGGCCCTTGGGCAGCGCCGCCTTCGGCTTGCCCGCCTCCTCGGCCTGCACGCGCCTGAGCGCCTCGTTTTCGGGAATGCCCAGCACACGCGCCATCTCGGCGGCGCGCACTTCCTGCTGCACCTTCCCGATCGCCTCCATCAGCTGGCGCGCCCGCTGGGCCGGATCGCTGGCCGGCGGCGCGCCCCTGGCCCCGCCCTGCCTGCCCTCTCCGGCGGGTGCGCGTCCGCTGCTGCTCTCGAGCGCGTCCCGGATCTCTTCCATGCTCCGCAACTGGCGCTGCATCTCGCGGCGCGCGGTCTGCCGCAGCGATTCGTCCACCTGCGCGCGCAAGCCTTCGTCGCGCCTGAGTTCCACGCGCACCGGGCCGGCGCCGATCAGGGCAAGCAGCAGCACGCCATGCGCGGCGGCCGACAGCGGCAACCAGGGCCGGCGCATCGCCAGCTGCCGCAGGCTCGCACGCTCGAGCTTCGGATCGGCCAGGGCTTCCATCTACTGCCGCCGCGTCAGCATCGCGATATTCGTCAGGCCCTCGAACTGGCACAGGTCCAGCACGCGGACGATGCTCTGGTAATGCACGCGGCCGTCGCCCTCGATGCGCACCGGGCGTCCCGGCTGGCGCCGCGCCTCCTCGCGCAGGCGCTCGTGCAGGGCTTCGGCGCCCATGCCTTCTCCGCCGATCGAGACGACGCCGGCCTGGTCGACCCGGATCACCAGCGGATCCGGCGCCGCCAGGGCGCGCACCGGCGTCGCACTGGCGCGCGGCAGCTGGATCGGCAGCGGCTTGTCCTTGTGCTGCTGCTCCTTTTGCTTGAACGAGGTCGCGACCATGAAGAACATCAGCAGGAAGAAGATGCAGTCGATCAGCGCGATCAGGCCGATCTCGGGCTGCTCGTCGCCGCCGAGGTCAATGCGCACGGTATTCCTCCCCCATGTGCTCCCGCACGCGGGTCTCGTCCAGCAGCCTTCCCAGCTGGCGTTCGAGCGTGATGCCGATATTGACCATGCGGTTGCGGAAGAAGTGATGCATCGCCAGCGCGGGCAGCGCCACCGACAGCCCGGCCGCGGTGTTGACCAGCGCCTTCGAGATGCCGCCGGCCAGCAGGGTCGGATCGCCCATGCCGTTGAAGGCGATCACGTGGAAGGCTTCGATCATGCCGATCACGGTGCCCAGCAGGCCGACGATGGGCGCGATGGTGGCCACCACGTTCAGCGCATACGCCTTCTGCTGCTGCAGGCGCAGCTCGGTGGACGCGATCTCGGCGGAGCGCGCCGACAGGGTCTCGACCGGCAGGCGCGAATGGCCGGCCATGAATTCCAGTACCCGCGCCAGGCTGCTGCGGCTTGCGCCGGCGAGTGCCGCCAGGGCCGGGTAATCGCCGGCGCGCCACAGGTCGAGGGCTTCGTCGGCCAGCGCCTGCGGCGCCACCCTGGCCGCACGGAAGTTGGCGAAGCGCTCGAGCGACACGGCCAGTGCCAGCACGGACAGGGCGCCGATCACGACGATGCCGGTGCCGCCCTCCAGCAACTGTGAGGCGAGGTTCAATTCCTGCATGGCTATCCTTCCCGTGGATGTTCTTGATTTCGAGATAATGTAGCACGAAGCATCCATTAACTAGCAATCTTTATTTCCATGTTGTCGCAATAAAAATACTCGAACGATGCCGACTCAAGCTCTCTGCACCAGTTTCCTGATTCCCGGGATGCAACAATCCACGCACATTCGCCGCTCATAAACTGTTAGTCTTGCAACATGTTTTCTCATGTATTCGTCGGCACGGCCGACTTCGACCGCTCCCTCGCCTTCTACGAACCGCTGATGTCCCGGCTCGCCATCACGCAGCGCTTCTGCGACCGCTCCCGTCCCTGGGCCGGCTGGCAACTGCCGGGCCAGCCGCGGCCGCTGTTCCTGGTCGGCGCGCCCTTCGAGGGCGAGCACGCCGCCGGCAACGGCCAGATGACGGCTTTTCTTGCCCCGGACCGTGCCACCGTCGACCGCGCCCATGCCCTCGCGCTCGCCCACGGCGGCAGCTGCGCCGGCGCCCCGGGACTGCGCCCCGACTACCACGCCAATTATTACGGCGCCTATTTCCGCGACCCCGACGGCAACAAGCTGTGCGTGGTCTGCCACGAGGCACGACCATGAACGATATTTACCGTCCGGCCCTGCTGCTTGCCTGCCTGTCCCTGGCCTGCGCGTGCAGCAGGACGGCTCCCGCACAGGATCCTGTCCACGATATCGAGACCGCCCGCCGCAATGCCGAAACCCTGCGTGCCACGCTGTCCGCACTGCCGCCGGCGTGCACGCTGGGAACGGCTGCGCGGGCGCCGCAGGGCAGCTGGCTGATCGCACCCAGGGCAATGCCGGAACCCGGCCGGCCTTCCACCTTCGTCGAGCTGTTCGATGCTCCGGCCACCGCCAGCGCGGTGCGCGCGGGACTGAACCGCGCGGCGCTCGCCGCGCTCGACAAGGTGGAAATCCGCGACGCCGAGGGCAAGTGGACCGGGCTCACGCCGGTCGGCGTCCACGAAGCGCCGGCCGGCTGCGGCTACGTGTGGCTGCAGCAGGACCTGGGCGGTGCGCGCCAGGTGGCGGCGCTGCGCTACACTTTCCGCCGCAGCGACGAAGCGGTGATCCTGGCCGATGCCGCGATCTTCAAATCGAATTAAGGAGGACACCATGCCTGAGCATTTCATGACACGTGCGCGCGCCCGGTTGATGCTGGTGTTGATGACCCTGAGCTGCACGGCGGCGACGCAGGCCGCCACCGGCGTTCGCTACGGCGTGGCGCCGGCACTGGACTGCCAACAGGCGGGCAAGACGGCCGCGCAGGGCCGCTGGGTGGAGGCGAACGGCGTCGCCGTCGAAGGCAGTCCGGCGCGCCGGATGAGCGTGAGCTTCGACCAACCGGTCGCCACCGACACGATCCATGCCGCGATGAACGGGATGGGCGCACGCGACCTGGCGCTGGTCGAAGTGCAGGATGGGAACGGCGGCTGGCACAAGGCCTGGGAGGGACGTATGCCGGCGCCGGCGCCGGGTGTCGAGCAGACCTGCTTCGAACAGCAGCTGCCGCAGAAGCAGGTGGTACAGGGCCTGCGCTTCACTTTCCGCGCAGCGGAAGACCAGGTCGAGCTCAATCACGCGGCGCTGCTGCGCCGCTGACTGTCAGAGCAGCACCAGGTTATCCCGGTGCACCAGCTCCGGCGCCTCGACATAACCGAGGATAGACTCGATCTCGGACGAGGCATGGCGCATGATGCGCTTCACTTCGGAAGCGGTGTAGTTGGTCAGCCCGCGCGCGATCTCGGCGCCGTCTTCGTTCACGCAGGAGACGAGGGCGCCGCGCCCGAATTCGCCGCGCACGGCGGACACGCCGATCGGCAGCAACGACTTCCCTTCCTTCACCAGTTTCTGCACGGCGCCGGCATCCAGCACCAGTTCGCCGGCCGTGTGCAGGTGGTCGACCATCCACTGGCGGCGCGCGGTCAGGCGCGCGGTCGGCGCCAGCAGCTGGGTGCCGATCGCCTCGCCGCCGGCCAGGCGCACCAGCACATTGTCTTCCCTGCCCCAGGCGATCACGGTATGCGCGCCCGAACGCGCGGCGCGCTTGGCGGCCAGCACCTTGGTCAGCATCCCGCCGCGGCCGATGCTGCTGCCGGCGCCGCCGGCCATCGCTTCGAGCGTGGTGTCGCCGGCTTCGGCTTCCTGGATCAGCTTCGCGGACGGGTCCTTGCGCGGATCGGCCGAATACAAACCCTTCTGGTCGGTCAGGATGACCAGGGCATCGGCCTCGATCAGGTTGGCGACCAGGGCGCCGAGGGTGTCGTTGTCGCCGAACTTGATCTCGTCGGTGACCACGGTGTCGTTCTCGTTGATGATCGGGACCACGCCCAGGCGCAGCAACGTGGTCAAGGTGGAGCGCGCATTCAAATAGCGTTCGCGGTCGGCCAGGTCGGCGTGGGTCAGCAGCACCTGGGCGGTCTTGACGCCGTGGGTGGCGAAGCTGGTTTCGTAGATCTGGGCCAGGCCCATCTGGCCGCAGGCGGCGCAGGCCTGCAGTTCGTGGATGTCGGTCGGGCGCGCGGAAAAGCCGAGGCGCAGCATGCCTTCGGCGATCGCGCCGGAAGACACCAGCACGACTTCCTTGCCGAGGGTGCGCAGCGAGGCGATCTGCGCGGCCCAGCGCGCGATGGCGGCGTTATCGAGGCCGCGGCCTTCGTTGGTGACGAGCGAGGAGCCGACCTTGACGATGATGCGGGCGGCCTGTTGGATGACGGAGGTGGCAGGATTCATGGCGACAGAAGCTTTCCGTGCGGGCGGAGCAGCAGCAGCGCCAGGCCGACCAGCAGCTCGATCCCGCTAACGACGAACAATGAGCCCTGGGGCAGGCCGATCGCGAAGGACGCGACGATGCGGCCGAGCGGCTGCGCCAGGATGAATAATGCTGCGAGGTCGCCGAGGATGGGCTGGTCGCCCCGCCTGGCCGCCAGCAGAGCCAGYCCCGCGGTGGCGAGGCGCACTCCGACATAGATGGCGTAGAACTGGCTGTAGCCGTTCACGCCGACGAGAAACAGGCCCAGCGCGTTGGCGATCCGGTCCGGATCGAGCAATGCCGACAGCGCGGCCAGCGAACTGGCCACGGCAGTCACCTGCAGCAGCTGGCTGCGCAGGTGGAGGCGGCGCGACGGGCTTAGTGCCAAATCAGTCTTCGAGGATCTTGAAGCGGGGATCGTCCGGATCGATGGACGAGATGCCGCGCGCTTCCTCGGTCATCTGCTTTTCTTCCGAGCGTTGTTCCGCGTGGCGCTTCTCTTCCAGGTACTGGTAGATCGCGTGGATGAGGTCTTCGCAGCCTTCGCGGTTCAGGGCCGAGATCTCGAACACCGGGCCCTTCCAGGCCAGTTTCTTGACGAAGTCCTTGACCAGCTTCTTGCGCTCGTCTTCCGGCACCACGTCCAGCTTGTTCAGTACCAGCCAGCGCGGTTTGTTGACCAGTTCCTCGTCGTACTTCTCGAGTTCCTTGACCAGGGCCTTGGTGTCCTTGACCGGGTCGCTCTTGCCGTCCGCCGGCGCAAAGTCGACGATGTGCAGCAGCAGGCCGGTGCGGCTCAGGTGGCGCAGGAACTGGTGACCCAGGCCGGCGCCTTCCGCCGCGCCTTCGATCAGGCCCGGGATGTCGGCGATCACGAAGCTCTTCGCGTGCGAGACGCGCACCACGCCGAGGTTCGGATGCAGGGTCGTGAACGGATAGTCGGCGATCTTCGGACGCGCGTTCGACACGGCGGTGATGAAGGTCGACTTGCCGGCGTTCGGCATGCCCAGCAGGCCGACGTCGGCCAGCACCTTCAGCTCGAGGCGCAGCGCGCGGCGCTCGCCTTCCTTGCCTTCGGTCTTCTGGCGCGGCGCGCGGTTGGTCGAGGTCTTGAAGTGGATGTTGCCCCAGCCACCCTCGCCACCCTTGGCCAGCAGTTCGACCTGCTCGTGTTCGGTAAGGTCGGCGATGATCTCGCCATTGTTATCGTCGATGATCAGGGTGCCGACCGGCATGCGCAGGTAGACATCCTCGGCGCCCTTGCCGTAGCAGTCGGAGCCGCGGCCCGGTTCGCCGTTGCGCGCCGTGTGGACCTTGGAGAAACGGAAATCGACCAGCGTGTTGACGTTGCGGTCGGCGATCGCCCAGATCGAGCCGCCGCGGCCGCCGTCGCCGCCGTCCGGACCGCCGAAGGGACGGAATTTCTCGCGTCGGAACGAGGCGCAGCCGTTGCCGCCGTCACCGCCGATGACTTCGATTCTTGCTTCGTCGATAAACTTCATGATGAACCACCAAAACTGAGGGCTATGTCACTGTTAAATGTGCCACAAGATGGGCCCATGGATCCGCACTTAACGGTGACAACGCCAGAAATTAAAAAGGCCCTACCTGAGGGCAGAGCCTATCGATTGCAAGGCTTGCGCCTCACGTCGCGGAACCTTGCCAGAGCGAGGTTCCGCTGGCCGCTTTATTTAAGCAGCGACTGCTTCAGCAGCAACGACGGTCACGTACTGCTTCGAGCCGACGCCTTGCTTGACGAACTTCACGGTACCGTTCACCAGGGCGAACAGGGTGTGGTCCTTGCCCAGGCCAACGTTGGTGCCCGGACGGATGGTGGTGCCGCGCTGACGCATGATGATGCCGCCTGCGTTGATCGACTGGCCGCCGTAGACTTTCACGCCAAGGCGTTTGCTTTCTGAGTCACGGCCGTTGCGGGTAGTACCGCCGCCTTTTTTGTGTGCCATTTAGATGCTCCTTGATGACTGATGAGGACGCGCGGCAATTAGCCGTTGATCGCAACCACTTGGATTTCGGTGTAGTTCTGGCGATGGCCCTGACGCTTCTGGTAGTGCTTACGACGACGCATCTTGAAGATACGCACTTTGTCGTGACGACCGTGCGAAACAACAGTCACGCGAACCGAAGCACCTTCCACCAGCGGAGCACCAAACTTGATGCTCTCGCCCTCGCCGACGGCGAGAACCTGATCGATAGTGAGTTCGGAACCAATGTCTGCCGGTATCTGTTCTACTTTGAGTTTTTCGCCAGCGACAACTTTGTATTGCTTGCCACCGGTTTTTATGACCGCGTACATGATTTGAAACCTCATTAATTGTTTAAAGAAATTCCAGCGAACCCGGCGTACAGCGTGCCCAGGATTCGGGGAACAGAGGATTATACATAATTTGGTGCAGGGCGTCAAAACTGCTGTGGCAGCGAAACCTCATGCCGCTTCCACAGCCGCACGTGGCAAAGGCCTCCTCCCGGCCAAACCGATGTGAAAAAGCGCGAGTTTTGCTTGCTTATCGTATAATCGCGCCACTTATCACATCCACACCGCCCACAACGTCACGCAGGTCCGCCTTGTCCGCCGCCACCAATACCGCCCAACAGAACCCCATCACCCGCACGATCGCAACCGACATGGAGGCCGTCAACGGCGTGATCCGACAGCGGCTTCAGTCGGACGTCGCACTGGTGAACCAGATCGCCGAATACATCATCAGCGCCGGCGGCAAGCGGATCCGTCCGGTACTGGTGTTACTGCTGGCCAACGCCTACGGCTACAAGGGCGCCGGCCATCACGAACTGGCCGCCGTCGTGGAATTCATCCACACCGCGACCCTGCTGCACGACGACGTGGTCGACGAATCCTCGATGCGCCGCGGCCGCCAGACCGCCAACGCGATGTTCGGCAACGCCGCCTCGGTGCTGGTCGGCGACTACCTGTACTCGCGCGCCTTCGAGATGATGACCAGCCTGGACAACATGCGCGTGATGGAAATCCTGTCGCGCGCCACCACCGTCATCGCCGAGGGTGAAGTCCTGCAGCTGCTGAACATGCACGATCCGGACGTCACCCAGGAAAGCTACCTGACCGTGATCCGCTCCAAGACCGCCAAGCTGTTCGAGGCCGCCGCCCAGCTCGGCGCCCTGGTGGCCGGCGCCAACGATGCCCAGATCGACGCCGCCGGCGAGTACGGCCGCTCGCTGGGCACCGCCTTCCAGCTGATCGACGACGTGCTCGACTATGCCGGCGACGCCGCCGAGATCGGCAAGAACGTCGGCGACGACCTGCGCGAAGGCAAGCCCACCCTGCCCCTGATCTACGTGATGGAAAACGGCAGCGCCGAGCAGCGCGAACTGATCCGCAGCTGCATCGAACAGGGCGACGAGACCCATTTCGACGCCGTGCTGTCGGCCGTCACCACCAGCGGCGCGCTCGACTATACGCGCCGCGAAGCCGAAGCCGCCGCCGAGCGCGCAGCCGCCGCCATCGCCGACCTGCCGGAGAGCGAATACAAGCAAAGCCTGCTCCAGCTGTGCAGCTTCGCAGTTGACAGGAACCACTGAGGCAACTATAGTAATGCCTTCCCGAGATTCGGCGACGGATCTCAAACCAGTCGGGGTGTAGCTTAGCCCGGTAGAGCGCTACGTTCGGGACGTAGAGGCCGGAGGTTCGAATCCTCTCACCCCGACCATTCTCCTTTCTTTCTGCAGCCTCGCGCTGTATTAGAGATACCCTACCGTCGGGGTGTAGCTTAGCCCGGTAGAGCGCTACGTTCGGGACGTAGAGGCCGGAGGTTCGAATCCTCTCACCCCGACCACAGAATTCCTCGCAGAGCCCCGCCAGCCAGCGGGGCTTTGTCGTTTACGCTCCCATCCTCGGCCTGCATGCGATGGACTTCCCGCATCCGTTGAATTTGCATTAGCGCTAATGTATTATCGGGCGCATGGATACCAGACAGAATCCCGGACTCGGCGAACTGCTCCGCTACGTCAACGACCTCGTCGAACAGGGCGCCGAGGAGCATTACCGTGCCATGCGCCTGAATTACCGGGCGCGCTACACACCGGTATTGCGCGCCCTACATGCCGGCGCCCGCACCGTCACCGACATCACCGAAAGCACCCGCCTGACGCAAGGCGCGATCAGCCAGACCGTCGCCCTGCTGGACGGCGACGGACTCGTGTCACGCCACGCCCTCGACGACGGGCGCAAGACCGGCATCCGGCTCACCGCGGCGGGCCGCGCCCTGGTCCGCAAGCTGGAACGGCACTGGACCGCGACCTTCGCCGCCATCGACCGCCTGGAACAGGAAATCGGCTATCCGCTCAGGCGGGTGCTGGAGGCCGCCGCCGGAGCCCTGGAGCGCGAAGGCTTCGCGTCCCGCGTGATGGCCGCGACAACCGAACTACAAGGAGAGAACGCCAATGACTAATCCACCGGCACGCAACTGGTTCGACCAGGGTGGCCGCGCCTACGCCCGCTTCCGCCCCGAATACCCGCGCGAGCTCGCGGCCTGGCTGGCCTCGCTGGCGCCGGACCACGACACCGCCGTCGACGTCGGCTGCGGCAATGGTCAACTGACCCAGCTTCTGGCGCCCTGGTTCAATAAAGTGGTCGGGCTCGACCCGAGCGCCGACCAGATCGCGAACGCCATCCCGAACGAGCGCATCGCATACCGCTGCGCGCCGGCCGAGCAGCTTCCCCTGCTTGATGCCAGCGCCAGCCTGATTACCGCGGCCCAGGCCGCGCACTGGTTCGACCTGCCGGCCTTCTACCGCGAGGTGCGCCGGATCGCCAGGCCGGGTGCGGCCGTGGCCCTGGTCAGCTATGGCGTGATGAAACTCGAAGCGGAACTCGACGAGCGCTTCCAGAAGTTCTATTGGGACGAGATCGGGCCCTACTGGCCGCCGGAGCGCAAGCTGGTCGACAGCGGCTACGCCACCATCGCCTTCCCCTTCGAGGAACTGGCGCCGCCCGCGCTGGAGATCCGCCTCGACTGGCACCTGTCCGAATTCCTCGGCTATCTGACCACCTGGTCGGCCGTGCGCAGCGCCATGGAAGCGGGACGGGAAGACCTGCTGATCGCCTTCGCCAACGATATCGGTGCGGCCTGGGGCGACCCGAACCGCAGGCGGCCCGTGCGCTGGCCCATCAATATGCGGATCGGACGATAGCGGCTAAGGAGCCGGCGGCACCGCCGGCGGCGATGCCGTGGTCTGGCCCACGCTGAGCTGCAACGTATACAGGTCCGCCCGCGCGGCGGGGCGCGCCACGTGCGGCGGACCGTTTTCCAGCGTAGCCGGCAGGCTGGTTTCACCGCACTGTCCCGGTCCAGCGCACATCCAGAATTTGCCGCCGCCGGAGGTCAACTCCATCGAGACAGGCGCCAGGTCGGCCACCAGCGCCCCCATCGGGGCCGGCACCTGCGCGGGCAGCCAGCCGGCGCGTTTCAGCATGCTGTGGACGTTGCCGGTGTAGGTGAGGATGAGCGCATCCGGACGCGCCGCGCGCTCCTCGCGCAGGCGCGCGGCCATGGCCAGGTCGCGGTCGCCGGTGAAGGGCCGGTCGTTGAGGGCGAACACGCTCAAGGGCCGGCCTTGCCGGCGCCAGGCCCTGAAGGTCTCGATCATGTCCAGCCAGGCCACGCTCGAGCGGCCGTCGCGCACGCCGTTCCAATGGCGCTCCGCCAGCAAGGCCTGCCTGGCCGCGGCATCGCCGCTGGAGCCCATGTAGGCGTCGAGCGCACGCTTCGGGTCCACCATTTCGAGCCCCACCGAAACGGCCAGCCCGCGCTGCAGGGCGCCACAGACCAGCCGCATGAACTCCGCCGGCATCTCCCTGGAGCCGTGGATCTCGCCGACCATCACGATGCGGCCGGCGGACAGCAGCGGCGCCGTACCCGGGATTACGGCGCAGGCGGCGCCGGACAGGTTCTGCGCCGACGCGCTGGCGCACAGCGCCGCCAGGACGAACGAGAACAGGTGGCGCGGCATACGTGGCTTCATGGCGGGCTCTCCAGGATTCGGGACCATGCCATGTTGACGCCAGACTTATTCGAAGGTCAATATACGATGCATGGATCAACCGATCGCCATCGCCGAAAGGACCGCACATGAGCATCACCATCACCGCTTTCGAACGCTCGCCGGACGGCGGCAAGGGGCTGGCGCGCGACACCCGCGTGCGCTGGGCACTGGAAGAAGCCGGCCAGCCGTATGAGGTGCGCCTGCTGTCCTTCGGCGCGATGAAGGAAGCCGCCCACCTGGCGCTCAATCCCTTCGGCCAGATCCCGACCTACGAGGAAGACGGCCTGGCGCTGTTCGAGACCGGCGCGATCGTCTTCCATATCGCCCAGCGCTTTGCCGGCCTGCTGCCGGTGGATGCGCATGCCCGGGCACGCGCCATTACCTGGATGTTCGCGGCGCTGAATACCGTGGAGCCGCCTATCCTCGACCTGTTCACCGCCAGGATCCTCGAGGGCGACAAGCCATGGGCCGCGGAGCGCCTGCCGCTGGTCGGGGATCGCGTACGCAGCCGCCTGCAGCAGCTGTCCGCCCGCCTTGGCGATGCCGACTGGCTCGACGGCGCATTCAGCGCGGGCGACCTGATGATGGTGTCGGTGCTGCTGAGGGCAAGGTCGTCCGGCATCCTGGCCGAGTTTCCGAACCTGGCCGCCTATGTCGCACGCGGCGAAGCGCGCCTGGCCTACCGGCGCGCTTTCGCCGCGCAGCTGGCGGTCAATACTGCCCCGCCGCCGGGCTGATTTCTTTCAGTTGCGGGCCCGCAGGCGCACCAGCAGCGCGCCGATCGAGGAGACCGTGGCCAGCAGCACCACGCCGGTCCAGCCCCAGGCCGCCAGGGCCTGGGCGCCCAGCAGGCCGCCCAGCGACATGCCGACGAACATGCAGGTCATCAGGATCGCATTCAGGCGGCTGCGCGCTTCCGGTGCGATGCCGTAGACGATGGTCTGGTGCGAGATCAGGCTGGCCTGCACGCCCAGGTCGAAGCCGACCGTGGCCAGGGCCAGCAGGGCCAGCTGGGCCGGTGCCGGCAGCAGCGGCATCAGCAGCATCGATGCGAACGACACCACGGTCACGCCGACGGTGATGCGGATGACGCGGGCCGGGCCATGACGGTCGGCCAGGCGGCCGGCGAAGGGTGCTGCAAGGGCGCCCATGGCGCCGGCCAGGCCGAAGGAACCGGCGGCGGCCGAACCGAGGTGGAACGGGGCTTCGTGCAGCATCACGGCCAGGGTCGACCAGAAGGCCGAGAAACCGAGCGCCAGCAGGGCCTGGGCCAGCGCCGCCTGGCGCAGCTTCGGATATTGGGCCCACAGGTGGGCCAGCGATTTCAGCAGCGCAGGATACGGCTGGTTGCTGGTCGGCGCGAAGCGCGGCAGGCCCTTGGCCAGCACCACCGCAAGCAGCGCGACGCTGACGGCGGCGGCAATGAACACGGTGCGCCAGCCAAAGTTCTCGGCGACGAAGCCGCTCACCACGCGCGACAGCAGGATGCCCATCAGCAGGCCCGTCATCACGGTGCCGACCGCCTTGCCGCGTTCGTGCGGCGGGGCCAGCGTGGCGGCGGCGGGGACGATGTCCTGGGCCACGGTCGCAAACAGGCCGACCAGCAGGCTGGCCGCCAGCAGCACGCCGAGGCCGGGCGCCAGGCCGGTCAGCAGCAGCGCCGCGCTCAGGATCACGGCCTTCAGCAGGATGATGTTGCGGCGGTCGAAACGGTCGCCCAGCGGCGCGAGCAGCAGCAAGCCGATCGCGTAGCCGAACTGGGTGAGGGTCGGGATCCAGCCGATCTGGCGCGGGCTGGCGTGCAGGTCGCCGGCCAGCACGCCGAGCGTCGGCTGGCTGTAATAGAGAGCGGCGACGGTCAGGCCGGTGCCGCCGGCCAGCAGGAAGGTCAGCGACGACGATAGATGCGGCTGGGCCGGTTTCACGGTGGTGGTAGCGGAATTCATGGCGATGTGTTGTTGTTGGCTTTGAGGATGCTGCCATTATCGTCAGTACGGCCCGCGTATGGTAGACGCGCGTAACGTCGAAGTGTTATACGATGAACGTATGAACCTTGACCTCAACGGCGTTGTTTCCACCGCCGATCGCATGATGCTCGTGGAAACCTTCGTTCGCATCGTGGAGGCCGGCAGCCTGTCGGCGGCGGCGCGGCTCCTGGAGACCACCCAGCCGACCATCAGCCGACGTCTCAAGACCCTGGAAAAATCGCTGGGCGTGCGCCTGCTGCAGCGCTCCACCCACGCGATGAAGCTGACCGACGACGGCATGCGCTGCTATACGCGGGCCAAGGAGCTGATCGCCGGCTGGCAGGAATTCGAGAGCGAGATCCGCGGCGCCGGCGAGGAACCGGTCKGGCTGCTGCGCGTGATCGCGCCACACGCCTTCGGCCAGCAGCAACTGGTGACGCCGCTGGTGGAGTACCTGAAGCGCTATCCGAAGATGACGGTCGACTGGACCCTGCACGACCGCACGCCGGACTTCATCGCCGAAGGCATCGACTGCGCGATCCGGGTCGGCGACATTCCCGACCCTTCGGTGGTGGCGATCCGGCTGGGCGAGGTGCCGCGCATCGTGGTGTGCGCGCCCGCCGTGCTGGAAGGCGGCGCGGTGCCCACCCACCCGGAGCAGCTGGCGGCCCTGCCCTGGATCTCGGTCTTCCCCTTCTACCGCAACGAGGTCGCGCTGACCCACGGCCAGAGCGGCGAGACACTGACCGTTCCGATCCAGCCGCGCATGTTCACCGATAACCTGTACGCGATGCGCAATGCGGCCATGCTGGGCGTGGGCGTGGCRCTCGGCTCGTCCTGGGCACTGCGCGAAGAACTGGAGGCCGGCCGCCTGGTGCAGCTGACGCCGGACTGGCATGCCGCGCCGCTGCCCATCCACCTGATCTATCCGCCGGCGCGCTTCTATCCGGCGCGGCTGCGGCGCTTCATCGACATCATGAAGGTGGCGGTGCCGCAGGCTTTCGGGATCCTGCCTCCTGGCTGAACCCGGTCGCCGGCTTAGTCTCCCGCTTTGACCGAGCCGATGCCGCCGACCGATTTATTGACCGTGGCCGGCTTGCCGTAATAGGTCAGGCTGCCCATGCCCTGCACGACGGCGTCGAGCCTGTTCTTCGCATAGACCTTGACGTCGCCGATGCCGCGGAAGCGGATGTCGACATCGTTGGCGATCAGGGCCCTCGAATCGACTTCGCCCACGCCTTCGGCCTGCATCTTGAAGGTCTTCACTTCGCCGTYGATGCCCATACTGCCGGCACCACGGTAGTTGACGTCGAGGCGCTCGCCGCGGATGTGATTCAGCTTGATCTCGCCGGCGCCTTCGACGGCGATGGCGCGCAGCTCCGGCATGGTGATGGCGATGCGCTGGTCGCCGTCCTTGGTGCTGTAGCTCTTGTTACGCATGTGCAGGCGCAGTTCGCCATTCACGACTTCGCTCGTCAGCTCCTTGAGGAAGCGGGGGTCGCCGCGCACCGTCAGCGACTGCGCCTTGCCGGCGTCCACGGTGACGCTGATCGGACCCTGCACGCTGATCGAGGTGAAGGCCGGCGTGGTGCGGACCTCGCTCTCCGCCTGCGCGCCGGCGGCGGCGATGGAAAGGGCGGCGGCAACTGCAAGTGTGAATGGACGCATTGCTTACTCTCGGTGGGGTTAAGGTGAAATCATTGTAAGCATGAAGTCCCCGCCATATTGTCTTTTTGAGATGGAATGCAGGATTCGCCGCCCGAACGGTTCAAACCCTTTCCTTTTCCGCTGCATGCACTTCCGCCAGCAGCGCGCGGATCTCCGGCACGCAGGAACCGCAATTGCCGCCGGCCTTCACGCAGGCCGTCACCTGCGAAGCGTCCCGCAAACCGTGCCTCTCGATGGCGATGCGGATGGTGTTGCGGCCCACGCCGAAGCAGGAGCACACGGTCGGTCCCGGATCGGCGCCCTGCTCCCTCGCGCGGCCGGACAGCAGGCCGATGCGGTCCTGCTGCGTCAAGGCCTCCTTGCCGAACATCTGCGCCAGCCAATTCCGGGACGGAGCACCGGGCGCCGACAGGTCCTGGCGCTGCGACACGAACAGGCAGGCCTCGATGCGGCCGTCGAGCAGGTGGGCAGCGCGGTAGACGCCGCCGCTTCGGTCTTCGAGTTCGATCCAGTCGGCGTCGTCGTCTTCCACCCGCAGCAGGCGCCGCGCCCAGCCGGCCGCTTCGGCGAAGGGATGGCGTCCGGCCAGCTCGTAGCGGATGAAGTCCCTTCCCTGGATGCGGGTCCAGTTGGCGGCATCTTCCAGCGGCAGTGCGGCGCGGCTGAGGATGAAGCCGTACCAGCGCACGCCGAAGGGTTCGATGCGTACCGGCGTGTGCTTGAATTCCGGCTCGCCCGAGACCGGGTCGACCGCCGGGTTCACCACCGCGCCGACCCGCGCGTCGGAAGCCGTCTGGCCGCTCCAGTGGATGGGCATGAAGACGCTGCCGCGCGCGATGCCGCCGCCATGCCGCACCCGCGCCACGCTCGCGCCCCAGCGGCTGCTCACGCGCGCCAGCTCGCCCTCCTTCACGCCGCACAGCAGCGCGTCCTGCGGGTGCAGGTCGACGAAGGGTTCCGCGACGTGCTCGGCCAGCCTGGCGGAGCGGCCGGTGCGCGTCATGGTGTGCCACTGGTCGCGCACGCGGCCGGTGTTCAGCACCAGCGGATAGTCGGCGTCGGGCGCGTGCGCCGGCAGCCGGGCGCGGGTGGCGACGAAGCGCGCCTTGCCGTCCGGATGGGAGAACATGCCGTCGCCGAACAGGCGCTTCGCGCTGTCGCCGGGACGGCGCACCGGCCACTGCAGCGGCGCCAGGACATCGTATTCGCGGCGCGTCATCCCGGCCAGGCCGCTGATGTCGAACAGGCGGCGGCGCTGGCTGCCGGCGCCGTTCTGCCAGCCCGACAGGCGGGCGTGCTCGTCGAAGATCTGGTGCGGCGAAGTGAAATCGAAGCCGTTGAAACCCATGCGGCGCGCGACCTCGCAGACGATCTCCCAGTCCGCCTTCGCCTGCCCCGGCGCGGATAAAAAGGCGCGCTGGCGCGAGATGCAGCGCTCGGAGTTCGTGACCGTACCGTCCTTCTCGCCCCAGCCGAGGGCCGGCAGCAGCACGTGGGCCATCGCATTGGTGTCGGTGCCGGCCACGATGTCGGAGGCCACCACCAGCTCGCACTTCGCCAGCGCGCGGCGGGCCTGGTCCGCATCCGGCAGGCTGACCAGGGGATTGGTCGCCATGATCCACACGGCCTTGACCTTGCCCTCCTCGATCGCGCGGAACAGGTCGACCGCCTTCAGTCCCGGCTTGTCCGCCATCCGCGGCGCATCCCAGAAGGCCTGCAGGGCGGCGCGCTGGGAGGCATCGTCCAGCTCCATGTGGGCCGCCAGCATGTTGGCCAGGCCGCCGACTTCGCGCCCGCCCATCGCGTTCGGCTGGCCGGTCAGCGAGAAAGGGCCCATGCCGGGACGGCCGATGCGGCCGGTGGCCAGGTGACAGTTGATGATGGCGTTGACCTTGTCGGCGCCGCTGGACGACTGGTTCACGCCCATGGTGAAGGCGGTGACGGTCTTCTCCGTGTTCGCGAACAGCTCGTAGAAGGCCAGCAGCTGGCCAGGATCGAGCCGGCAGGCCTTGGCCACGTCCAGCAGACTGCCGGCCTGCCCCGCCGCATCCAGCGCGTCGCCCAGGCCGGCCGTATGCGCGGCCACGAAGCCGGCATCGAGCGCGTCCCGGGTCGCCAGATACGCCAGCAGCCCGTTGAACAGCCAGACGTCGCTGCCCGGCTTGAGCGGCAGGTGCAGGTCGGCCAGGTCGCAGGTGGCGGTGCGGCGCGGGTCGATCACGACGATCTTCATCTGCGGCCGCGCTTCCCTGGCGCGCGCGATGCGCTGGTACAGGGTCGGATGGCACCAGGCCGCGTTCGAGCCCACCAGCACCAGCAGGTCGGCCAGTTCGAAGTCCTCGTAGCAGCCGGGCACGATGTCTTCGCCGAAGGCCCGCTTGTGGCCGGCCACGGCGGAGGACATGCACAGGCGCGAATTGGTGTCGATGTTCGCGCTGCCGATATAGCCCTTCATGAACTTGTTGGCGACGTAGTAATCCTCGGTCAGCAGCTGGCCCGAGACGTACAGCGCCACCGCGTCCGGGCCGTRCTCGGCGACGATGCGCCGGAAGCCTTCGGCCACGTTGCCGAGCGCCTCGTCCCACGACACTTCGCGCAAGGCGCCGCCGTCCCGCAGCATCGGCGCCAGCAGCCTGCCCTCCAGGCCCACGGTCTCGCCCAGCGCCGAGCCCTTCACGCACAGGCGGCCCTGGCTGGCCGGATGCGTGTCGTCGCCGGCGATGGCGAGCTGCCCGTCCTGGCCGACCTGGGCGCGCACGCCGCAGCCGACGCCGCAATAGGGACAGGTGGTACGAACGGTGGTGGGGATGGCGGACAGCTTCATGCGGAATTCCGGTTATGCCGCCGCCAGGGCCTGGGCCTGGCCGAACAGCAGGTGGTTGCGGATGGAAGAGATGTCGCTGCGGTTCTGGATCAGCTCGAAGTACCAGGGACCGTCGGCGACGTCGCCGTACAGCACCACGCCCAGCAGGCGGCGCCCGCTCACCACCAGGCGCTTGTAGACGCCGCCGCGGCGGTCGCGCAGCACCAGGTCTTCGCTGCCCTCACCGCCGACGATGTCGCCGGCCGAGTACAGGTCGACGCCCGTCACCTTCAGCTTGGTGGCGGTGGCCTGCTGCACGTAGCGGCGGTGGCCGGCGCCCGCCAGGTGGGCCGCGCAGACCCTGGCCTGGTCCCAGATCGGCGCCACCAGGCCGAAGGTGGCGCGGCGGTGCTGCACGCATTCGCCGACGGCATAGATGCGCGGGTCGTAGGTCTGCAGGGTGTCGTCGACCACGATCGCGCGCTCGACGTGCAGGCCGGCCTCCTTCGCCAGCGCGACGTTGGGCCGCACGCCGGCCGCCATCACGACCAGGTCGGCCGGGATGGTCTCGCCGCCGTCGAAACGCAGCGCCTGCACTCTTCCCTCGCCTTCGATGGCGGCGGTCTGGCGGCTGAGCAGGATGCGCAGGCCGCGCCGCTCCAGCGAGGCGCGCAGCAGCTCGGCGGCGGGCGCATCGAGCTGCTGGTTCATCAGGCTGGCGGTCACGTGCACCACCGTCACCTCCATGCCCCGACGCAGCAGGCCGTTGGCGGCCTCCAGTCCCAGCAGGCCGCCGCCGATCACCACCGCACGGCCGCCGGCACGCGCGGCCGCCAGCATGGCGTCGACGTCGTGCAGGTCGCGAAAGCCGATCACGCCCGGCAGTTCGTGGCCGGGTACCGGCACGATGAAGGGTTTCGAACCGGTGGCGACCAGCAGCCGGTCGTAAGCGACGGCCAATCCCGAGGCCGCGTGCACGGTACGGCGCCGGCGGTCGATGCGCACGACCGGATCGCCCGCGTGCAGCGTGATGCCATGCTCCGCATACCATTCGCGCGTGTGCAGCATGATGTCCTCGACCGTCTTGTCGCCGGCCAGCACCGGCGACAGGAGGATGCGGTTGTAGTTCCCGTGCGGCTCGGCGCCGAACACGGTGATGCGGTACCTGTCGCGGTCCAGCTTGAGCAGTTCCTCGACCGTGCGCATGCCGGCCATGCCGTTGCCGATCACGACCAGCGATGGCTTGTCCATGCTAGGCCCCTACCCAGACCTGGCCGTCCTGGACCCGCACCGGATAGCTGGACACCGAGTGCTGCGGCACCTCCAGGCATTCGCCGGTCCGCAGGTCGAAGTGCTGCTTGTAGATCGGCGAGGCCACCACCACGCGTTCGCCGATGCTGCCGATCAGCCCGCGCGACAGCACGGCGGCGTGCGAATTCGGATCATAGTTATCGATGGCGAACAGGCGCGGGGACTCCGCACCGACGCGGAACACGGCCACCTGGCGCCCGTTCAGCAGGGCGCACACGCCGGTATCCGGCACGATGCGCTCGAGGGGGCAGATGGCGTTCCACTGGTTGAGCTCAGTGCTCGGATGAATGTCGCGATGCATGTCGGTTCTCCTCGATGATCAGGCGCTACGAATGATGGGAATGAAGCGGCGTTCTTCCGGCGTCGCAGGCCTTTGCTGGCCGCGTTCCGGCATGAAGACCACGTTGTCGTCATGCTGGTCGCTGTTGACGAAGCTGCGGAAGCGCGCCCGCACGGCCGGGTCCTCGACCGCGTTCTTCCATTCGTCGGCATAGCTGTCGACCACGCGCTGCATGTCGGCTTCGAGTTCGGCGGCCAGCCCCAGGCTGTCCTCGACCACCACCTGCTTCAGGTAGTCCAGGCCGCCCTCGAGCCCCTCGCGCCAGGTGCTGGTGCGCTGCAACCTGTCTCCGGTGCGCACGTAGAACATCAGGAAGCGGTCGACCAGCTTGACCACCGTCGCTTCGTCCAGGTTCGAGGCCAGCAGCTCGGCGTGCCGCGGCTTCATGCCGCCGTTGCCGCACACGTAGAGGTTCCAGCCTTTATCGGTGGCGATCAGGCCGACGTCCTTGCCCTGGGCTTCGGCGCACTCGCGGGTGCAGCCGGACACGCCGAACTTGATCTTGTGCGGCGCGCGCAGGCCCTTGTAGCGGTTCTCCAGCGCGACGCCAAAAGTCATGCTGTCGCCCACGCCGTAGCGGCACCAGGTCGAGCCGACGCAGGATTTCACTGTGCGCAGCGACTTGCCGTAGGCGTGGCCGGACTCGAAGCCGGCCGCGATCAGCTCTTCCCAGATCGCCGGCAGCTGGTCGACCCGGGCGCCGAACATGTCGACGCGGGCGCCGCCGGTGATCTTGGTGTACAGGCCATACTTTTTCGCTACCTGGCCCACCGCGATCAGGCCGTCCGGCGTGACCTCGCCGCCCGGCATGCGCGGCACCACGGAATAGCTGCCGTCCTTCTGGATATTCCCGAGGAAGTAGTCGTTCGAGTCCTGCAGGCTGGCGTGCTCGGGTTTCAGCACGAAGTCGTTCCATGTCGAGGCCAGGATGTTGGCCGCCACGGGTTTACAGATGTCGCAGCCCAGGCCCTTGCCGTGCTTGCGCAGCAGCTCGCCGAAGGAATGCAGCCCGCCGACACGGACCAGGTGGTGCAGCTCCTGGCGCGAGTACGGAAAGTGCTCGCACAGGTGGTTGCTGACCGCCAGCCCGCGTTGAAGCATTTCCGCCTTCATGATCTGATTCACCAGCGGCACGCAGCCGCCGCAGGCGGTGCCCGCATTGGTGCAGGCCTTGACGGCGGCGATATCGCAGGCGCCGCCCGCCACCGCGTCAAGGATGGCTCCCTTGCTGACGGCGTTGCAGGAACAGACCTGGGCCGTGGCCGGCAGCGCGTCGACGCCGATCGCCGGGCGCGCACCGCCCTCGCCCGCCGGCAGGATCAGGAACTCGGGCGCCGCGGGCAGCTTCAGGCCGTTCAGCATGGTCTGCAGCAGGCTGCCGTATTCGGCCGCATCGCCGACCAGCACCGCGCCCAGCAGGCGCTTGCCGCAGTCCGAGACCACGATTTTCTTATACACGCGCTTGCGTTCGTCGCTGAACTGGAAGCTGCGGCTGCCCGGCGTCGCCGCGTGGGCATCGCCGATCGAGGCCACGTCCACGCCCATCAGCTTCAGCTTGGTGCTCATGTCGGCGCCGCCGAAGGTCCCTTGCTGGCCGAGCAGCGCGCGCGCCACCGTGCGCGCCATGTCGTAGCCCGGTGCGACCAGGCCGAAGGTCTGGCCATTCCAGGCCGCGCATTCGCCGATCGCGTACATGTCCGGATCGGAGGTGACACAGGCATCGTCGATGGCGATGCCGCCGCGCGGGCCAAGCTCCAGGCCGCTGGCCCGCGCCAGCTCGTCGCGCGGGCGGATACCGGCCGAGAACACGATCATGTCGGTCTCGAGGAAGCTGCCGTCGGCAAATTCCATGCGGTGCATGGCCAACTCGCCGTCGACGATGCGCAGCGTGTTCTTTTGCGTGTGCACGGTCACGCCCAGTGCCTCGATATGGGAACGCAGCATGCGCCCGCCCAGTTCGTCGACCTGCACCGCCATCAGGCGTGGCGCGAATTCGACCACGTGGGTCTCGAGCCGCATGTCGCGCAGGGCCTTCGCGCACTCCAGGCCCAGCAGGCCGCCGCCGATGACCACGCCCGAACGCGCCGTCCCGCCGTGGGCCAGCATGGCTTCGAGGTCTTCGATGGTGCGGTAGACGAAGCAGCCGGCGCGCTCGCGGCCCGGAACCGGCGGCACGAAGGCGGACGAACCGGTGGCGAATACCAGCTTGTCGTAGCCGAGCACTTCGCCGCTGGCCAGGGTCACGGTCTTGGCCGCACGGTCGACCGCCACCGCCTTTGCATTCAGCTTCAGGGTCAAGCCTGGGCGTTCGAAAAAGCCCGGCGCCACCAGCGACAGTTCGTCGGCGCTGCGGCCGGCAAAGAACTCCGACAGGTGCACCCGGTCGTAGGCCGGCCGCGGTTCCTCGCACAGGACCGTCACCTCGAAGGAGGAGGCGCCGGCATCGGCATGGAGAGTCTCGAGAAATTTGTGGCCCACCATGCCGTGGCCGATGACGATGAGTTTCATGATGCGCTTTCCTTATGCTGCGGCCGGCGCCGCGGTGTCGATGGCAGTGCTGGAGAAGCGCACGCCGATCGCGCACACGCTCGAGACCAGCACGGCGCCGCCGAGGATGAGCAGGGTCTGGCGCACGTCGCCCGTGCCTTTCATCAGGAAGCCGGCCAGCACCGCCCCGACATTGCCGCCGGCGCCGACGATGCCGGCCACGCCGCCCAGCGCCTTGCGGTTCACGAAGGGCACCAGCGCATAGGTGGCGCCGCAGGCCATGTGGGTGCACAGGCCGAAGGCCAGCATGGCGGCGATCGCCGGCACCACGCTGCCGGTCTGCGAGAACCACAGCAGGCCCAGACCCTCACCCACCATCAGGATGAACAGCAGGTTGACGCGGCTGTTCAGGTCTCCCTTCGCGGCCGCCTTGTCGGACAGCCAGCCGCCCAGGGCGCGGGCGAACAGGGCCAGCAGGCCGAAGCTGCCGGCCGCCATGCCGGCTGCCTTCAGCGAGAGGCCGAAATGGTCGACGTAATACACGGCGGCGACGTTGTGGATGAAGAGCTCGATGCCGAAGCAGGCGCCATAGGTCACGAACAGCAGCCAGGCGCGGTAGTTGCCGCAGGCCTGGACGAAGCTCGCCCAGCCGCCCTTGCCGCTGGCTTCGAAAGGAATGCCGGCGGCGCGCAGCTCGGCGTAATTCCCTTCCGGGCAGTCCTGGGTGAACTTCCAGTAGACCACGGCCATCACCAGCATCAGCACGCCCGGCACCAGCAGGGCCACGCGCCAGCCCATGGTCTCGCTCACGCCCAGCATGACCATGGCACCCATCAGCAGGGGCATGGTGGCCTGGGCCACGCCGCCGCCGCTGTTGCCCCAGCCGGCCGCCGCCGCGTTGGCGGTGCCGACCACGCGCGGGCCGAACATCACCGAGGTGTGGTACTGCGTGATCACGAAGCTGGCGCCGACCGCGCCGATCCCGAGGCGGAACAGCAGGAAGCTCTCGTAGCTCTGGGCCATGGCCACGCCCAGCACGGGAATCGCACCGATTGCCAGCAGGCCGGTATAGGTCTTGCGCGGGCCGAAGCGGTCGCACAGCGGGCCGACCAGCAGGCGCACCAGGATCGTGATGGCGACCGCGGCGATGTTGATGTCGGCGATCTGGGACACCGACAGGTGGAATTCGCCCTTGATGACCGGCATCAGCGGCGCGCAGGCGAACCAGGCGAAGAAGCAGATGAAGAAGGCCACCCAGGTCAGGTGGAAGGCACGCATCTGTGGCGTGCCGATGGAGAACAACTGTAGGTGATTCGCTTTGCCGGCCATGATCGCTCCCGATAAAAAGAAAGGCGTCCGCTGCCTGGCCGAACACGTTTCATGTGTGCTCGGGTGCAGCGGACGCCGTTGTCCTGTGCGCCGGTTCCTCATTGAACCGGCTGAATTCATTTCAAGGGGATCGCCGTTGATCCTTGCAGGGAGTGTTTGCAAGAGCCGTGCCAGACGCCCTTCCCTCTGGCACGCCGGGATAGCGTCAGCTGGATCGCTTCATTGCGGTGCACCATGCCCGAAAACAGGGCGCGGCGCACCGTTCGCGAAGGACGAGATATAAGCGGCGGGGTCGCGGCCGTTCCAGATCCGGCCGTCGACCAGCACCGAGGAACGCAGCAACGCGGCAGGCGCCGCCACGCCCGCCAGCACGGCGGCCTCGCGGTACAGGCCGACCCGGTTCACGCGCGCGGCGGTGGCATAGTAGTCGGGATCCTCGCGCAGCAGGCCCCAGCGCCGGTGCTGGGTCATGAACCACATACCGTCGGAGAGCCAGGGGAAGTTGGCCTCGCCGCCGGCGTGGAAGCGCAGCGGATCCGGGTCCTGCCAGCGCCGCCCGAGGCCATCGTCGTAGAGTCCGTGCAGGCGCGCGGCGATGGTGGCGCGCCCGGCGTCCACATAGGCCGGGCTGGCCAGGACCTCGGCCGTGGCGTCGCGGTGCAGGGGCGAGGCGTCGATCCAGCGCGCCGCTTCCAGCAGCGCCGCCACCAGCGCGCGGCAAGCCTGCGGATGCGCGTCGGCGAAGGCGGCGGTGGCGCCCAGCGCCTTGCCGGGATGGTCCGGCCAGATGTCCTGGCTGGTGGCCGCCGTGAAGCCGCTGCCGTCCAGCACCGCCCGCGCGCCCCAGGGCTCGCCCGCGCAGAAGCCGTCGATATGCCCGGCCGCCAGGCTGGCCGCCATCTGGCCCGGCGGCACCGTCGCCATCTGCACGTCGCGCAGCGGATCGATGCCGCTCGCGGCCAGCCAGTAATACAGGAACATCGCGTGGTTCCCGGTCGGGAAGGTGTGGGCGAAGGTGAAGCGCCGGCGGCTCCTGCGGACCTGGACCGCCAGCGCGGCGCCGTCCGTCACCCCGGCCTCGCCCAGCGCGCGCGACAGGGTGATGGCCTGGCCGTTGCGCGACAAATTCATCAGCACCGCCATCGGCACCGCGCGCGTGCCGATGCCCATCTCGACGCCGTACACCAGGCCGTAGAGCGCGTGGGCGACGTCGAGGCTGCCGTTCAGCAGGCGGTCGCGCATGCCGGACCAGGAGTGTTCGCGGCTGAGGGCGAGTTTGATRCCGTGTTTCTCGTCGAGGCCGAGTACCGAGGCCATGATCAGGGGGGCGCAGTCGGTGAGCGGCATGAAGCCGGCTTGGAGGGTGGTTTTCATATCTGATTTCACAGTAGATCCTCGACATCCAATACCCGCTGCGCCACCTCCGCCAACCTCAGCTTCCGGTTCATCGCCATACTGCGCAGCTTCCTGTAAGCCTCTTCTTCATTGAGCCCGCTGCGCGCCATCAGCACGCCCTTGGCGCGCTCGACCAGCTTGCGGTCGGCCAGCTGGCGGCGGGTGTCGGAGAGTTCGTCGAGCAGCTTGCGCTCGCGCCGGAAGCGGGCCAGGGCCACGTCCAGCACCGGCTTCACGCGCTCGGCCTGCAGCCCGGCCACGATATAGGCCGTCACGCCGGCGCCGATCGCGGCGTCCATGCTGGACGGATCCTGGTCGTCGGTGAACAGCACGATCGGGCGCGGCTCGTCGCGGGTGGCGATCACGATGTGCTCAAGCACGTCGCGGGCGGCGGATTCGCTGTCGATGATGATCATGTCCGGCTGGATCTGGGCGATCCGTTCGGGCAGGAAGATATCGGCCGGCAGCGAGGCGACGATGTCGTAGCCCGATTCCAGCAACCCGATGCGCAACGCCGTGTTGCGCCGCGCCTGGGCCGCCGCGGCCTGTTCGCCGGTGCCTTGTGTGGTGTTGACCACGACGATGCGCAGGGTGCGCGGAACGGGAGGTGGCGATTTCATGCCTTGGGAATATGCAAGTTCCGGGCCAGAGAGATATTTCCGAGGCGCATAACCGAAGTAAGGACGAGCCACAGTTACCCAACAAGAAATATTCACCATGATGATGGAGAACATCACAAAGTAAAAGTTCACTTATGTCTCGATGTTCCCTATACTGCACCGCAACAACACAGTATTTATTGGAGAAAACAATGAGCACCGCAACGATCACCCAGGCGCAGAGCAAAGGTCTGCGCCACCAACTCGCAGAAACCGCTCGCAACATCCGCGCCTTCGCCATCGAACTCTATGTCGCCCACGGCGGCTGGTTCGCCCACGATGCCAAGCGCGACGAGCAGGCAAGCCGCCGCGAGATGCTGTCGCTGGCCGCCGCCGCCGAATCGCATAGCCCGAGCCTGTCGGCCGAGCTGCGCCACTTCGCCTCCAAGTAATTAAGTAATTCACACAGGACACCATCATGACCCCAGTCGAATACGTCACCGTTGCCATCTCGGCCCTGGCCATCGTCACCCGCATCGTGTTCTTCATCCGCAACCCGACCGTGACCGCGCCGTCGGAACTGTGGATCGCGGATCACCCGCAAATGTGGATCGGCGACCCGTCGCGCCTGGAGAAGCTGCGCTAAGCTTTCCTGGTTGTTGCTCGCGTCTCCACACGCCCGGCATTGGCCGGGCGTTGTTTTTTGCAAATCGAATCCACGCTGCATCACTGTCGGCTGAGCTAGAATGCTTTTTTGCAATTTCTACTCAGACAACCGACGATGCGCCTTCCTGTCTCCGCTTCCGCCCTCACCATCCTTGCCGCGCTGCTGGCCTCAGTTCCCCTCACCTCGGCCATTGCAGCCGACGCCGGCACACCCGTCACCCTCGACCAGGCCATGGCCCAGCCCGACTGGATCGGCAACCCCGTGGAAAACGCATGGTGGAGCTGGGACGGTAAGCAGGTCCTGTATAAACAGAAGCGCGCCGGATCGCCGCTGCGCGACGTCTACCAGACCGGCGCCACGTCCGGCCTGAACAAGGCGCGCAGGGTCGAGGATGCGGAGTTCGCCAAACTGGACGGCTGGCTGGTCGTCTACAACCGCGACCGCACCCGCTCCGCCTTCGTGCGCAACGGCGACCTCTTCGAGCGCGACCTGAAGAGCGGCGAACTGGTACAGATCTCGCGCGCCAGCGGCGTCGCCATCGCCGCCGTGCAGTATTCCGCCGACGGCCGCAGCGTGCAGTTCCGCGTCGGTGACGACTGGGCCAGCTGGGACCGCGCCAGCCGCCTGGTGTCGCCGCTGGCGCTGCCGCGCGCGGCCAAGGACCCGGCCGTCCAGGATCCGGATGCGCTGCGCGACATGCAGCTGCGCCTGATCGCCACCCTCAAGCGCCAGAAGACTGATCGCGACGCCACCCGCGCCCGTGAGGAGGAAGAGCGCCGCGTCGATCCGACCCGCGCCCCGGCCCCGATCTACCTGGGCGACAAGCTGGCCATCGTGAACACCCACCTGTCGCCGGACGGCCGCTGGCTGCTGGTCGTGACCGGCCCGAAGGATGCCGACAAGGGCCGCGTCGGCAAGATGCCGCGCTACGTGACGGAGAGCGGCTATGAAGAGACCTCGGACGAGCGCACCCGCGTCGGCCGCAAGGATCCGCGTCCGAACGGCCTCAAACTCATCGACCTGCAGACCCGCGAGGTGAAAGACCTGTCCTTCGACGTCCTGCCAGGCGTGAAGGACGATCCGCTGGCCTCCCTGCGTGCCGAGCGCAAGCTCGATCCGCTCAAGGGCAACCGTCCGGTGAAGATCGGCTTCGACGGCGAGACCGTGGTCTGGAGCACCAATGGCGCGAACGCCGCCGTGATGCTGCGCTCGGTCGACAACAAGGACCGCTGGATCGCCACCGTCGATCTGCCGCACGCCGCGCTCAAGCCGGTGCACCGCCTGACGGACCAGGCCTGGGTCAACTTCGACAACAGCGAATTCGGCTGGCTGCCGGATGACACCACGCTCTGGTACCTGTCCGAGGAAACCGGCTACTCCCACCTCTACACCCTGGACGGCGCCGGCCGTACCCGCGCGCTCACCCAGGGCAAGTGGGAAGCCCAGGACGTGGCCTGGTCGCGCGACGGCGACACCGCCTGGCTGCTCTGCAACCGCAAGGATCCGGGCACCTATGAAGTCTGCGTCGTCAACGCAAAGGACGGCGCCACCCGCGAGGTCAGCAAGCTGGATGGCGGCGTCGAGGACTTCCGCCTGTCGCCGGACCAGCGCAAGCTGCTGGTGCATTATTCCGGCCCCTACCTGCCGCCGCAGATCGCCACCCTGCCGTCGAACGGCGGCGAGGCGGTCAGGCTGACCGACACCCGCACCGCCGACTTCAAGGCCCGCGACTGGATCCAGCCGCAGTTCGTGACGGTGCCGTCCACCCACGGTGCGGAGCCGATCTGGGCCAAGCTCTACCGCCCGGCCCAGCTCGAGCCGGGCAAGCAGTATCCGGTGGTGATGTTCGTGCACGGCGCCGGCTACCTGCAGAACGTCTCGCACCGCTACACGCCCTACTTCCGCGAGCAGATGTTCCACAACCTGCTGGTGCAGAAGGGCTACGTGGTGCTGGACATGGACTACCGCGCCTCGAAAGGCTATGGCGCCAAATGGCGCAGCGCGATCTACCGCCAGATGGGCCACCCGGAACTGGAGGACTACCTGGACGGCGTCAACTGGATGGTCGCCAACCAGCAGGGCGATGCGAACAACGTCGGCATCTACGGCGGCAGCTACGGCGGCTTCATGACCTTCATGGCCCTGCTGCGCGCACCGGAGGTGTTCAAGTCGGGCGCCGCGCTGCGCCCGGTGACCGACTGGACCACCTACAACCACGAGTACACGGCGAATATCCTGAACACGCCGGAGCTCGACCCGGAAGCCTACAAGGTCTCCTCGCCGATCGAGTACGCGCAGAACCTGAAGGGCCATCTGCTGATCGCCCACGGCATGGTCGACGACAACGTGTTCTTCCAGGACTCGGTGCGCATGGCCCAGCGCCTGATCGAGCTGAAGAAGGATCACTGGGAACTGGCGCCGTATCCGATGGAGCGCCACTCCTTCGTCCAGCCGGAAAGCTGGTATGACGAGTACCGCCGCATCTACCAGCTGTTCGAGCGCACGCTCAAGCAAGCGCCCGCTGGACAATAAGCGGTATGATCGGGGCGCCTTCGGGCGCTTCAGCATCGGGCGCCTCAAGGCGCCCTTTTCATTTCAGCCCCAGACACCGCCATGCCTGCATTCCGTCCCGCGTTCGTCCTGTTCCTCGCTGCCCTTCTTCCCGCCGCCCGGGCCCAGAGCCTGCCCGAGACCGGCCAGCTCGACGACGCCAAGGTGCTGCAGTCCCGCTACGGCAAGGCCGCGCCAGGCGCTCCCGCCGCCGGCCTGCCTTCGTCAGGCGCCGCCCAGCAGCCCGCTGCCGTCCTGGCCGACATCGACTTCAAGGCCGGCATCGAGGGGGCGATCACCGGCGTGCAGGTCGACGCCGAAGAGGGCAAGGACAAGGCCGCCATTCCGCTGAGCTTCGGCCAGGTGTTCGCGCCGGGCGACGTCAGGCGCGGAGAAAGTCTGGCCGGACGCCTGGCCGACGGCAGCAAGGTGCCGCTGCAGGTGGACGTCAAGGCCACGCATGCGGACGGTTCGCTGCGCCACGCGGTGATCAGCGCCGTCCTGCCGCCCGCGGGCGGCAAGCCCCAGACCCTGGTGCTGGTGAAGGACAAGGCGGGCGCCAGGCCTGCCGCCGGCGCCGGACCGGCGGCCCTGCTCGAGGACGGCTTCACGGCCTCCGTCAGCGCCACCATCGACGGCAAGGTCTACACGGCCTCCGCCGACCGCCTGCTGCGCCAGAAGCCGGCGGTCTGGCTGGATGGACCGCTGGTCACCGAATGGCTGGTGTCGGCGCCGCTGAAGGATGCCAAGGGCGCCGAGCATCCGCGCCTGTCCGCGCATTTTGCCGTGCGCTGGTACCGCACGCTGGGCAAGGCCAGGGTCGACGTCACGCTGGAAAACACCTGGGCATTCGAGCCCTCGCCGGGCAACATCGCCTACGATGCGCGGGTGCTGGTGGGCGGCAAGGAGGTCTACGCGAAGACCAACCTCGTTCACCTGAACCAGGCCCGCTGGCGCAAGGTGTTCTGGTGGGGCGAGGTCCCGGACGTCCACATCCGCCACGACAGCGCCTACCTGATCGCCAGCCGCGCGCTGCCGAACTACGACCGCTCGGTGCGCGTTTCCGGCAAGGCGCTGGCGGACTACGGGTCCGGCTGGAACGGACCGAAGACCGAACCGATGGGCATCGGCCTGGCGCTGGCCTACATGCCGACCACCGGTGCGCGCAACGACATCGGCCTGCTGCCCGCCTGGGCCGCCGCCTACCTGCTCAGCATGGATCCGCGCGCGAAGACGGTCACCCTGGGCACGGCCGACCTGGCCGGCAGCTGGTCGGTGCACTACCGCGACCAGCGCAGCGGCAGGCCGATCAGCGTGATCGACTATCCCTACATGGGCCTGATCGGCACCGGTACCGACACGCTCAACCCGAAGACCGGCAAGTCGGAACGCCTGCCGACCTGCGCCGGGAATGCCTGCAAGACGAGCTATGCCCACGACGACGCGCACCAGCCGGCCTTCGCCTACCTGCCCTACCTGGTCACCGGCGACTTCTACTATCTCGAAGAGCTGGAGTTCTGGGCGATGTACAACGTGTTCGCGATCTACACGCCCTACCGCAGCAACGTCAAGGGGCTGCTGGCGTCCGGGCAGGTGCGCGGCCAGGCCTGGAGCATGCGTACGCTCGGCGAAGCGGCCTATATCGTGCCCGACGCCGATCCGCTGAAAAGCCATTTCCGCCGCCTGCTGGACAACAACCTGGCCTGGTACAACGCCCACTACACGGACGATCCGGGGGCCCCCAAACTGGGTTTCATCAGCCATAGCTATGCGGTGGTCTACAAGAACAAGACCGGCCTCGCGCCCTGGCAGGACGATTTCTTCACCGCCGTGTCGGGCCACCTGGCCGAACTCGGTTTTCCGGAGGCCGGCCGGCTGCTGGGCTGGAAGGCGCGCTTCCCGATCGCGCGCATGACGGCGCCGGGCGGCTGCTGGGTCGAAGCCTCGATGTACGACATGATCGTGCGCGACGACGAAAAAGCCCCGTTCTACCCGACCATGGCCGAAGTCTACAAGGCGAGCCGCCCGGAAGCCACCGGCATGACCTGCGCAAGCGCCGAGATGGCCCAGGCGCTCAAGATCAAGCCGGGCGAAATGATGGGCGGCGCGGCCAGCCCCATCGGCAGCGCCGCCATCATCCAGCCGGCCCTGGCCTATGCGGCCGACGCCGGCGGCGAAGCCGGCGGCCGCGCCTGGGCGCTGTTCAAGGCGCGCGCCGTCAAGCCGGATTACAGCGCGGCGCCGCAGTATGCGATCGTGCCGCGCAAAGCGCCACCTCAGGAGAAGCCGGATTAGGCAGCCGCCTCGGAAACATGAACGGCAGCCGGCAGGACCGCAGCCCGAATCACGGCCGGCGAAGGCTTCAGGCGCGACTCGAAGCGAACCGTCCTGAAGCCGCCCTGCGCCAGGCGGCCAGCGCGCACCTGGTCCTTCGCGCTCGAATGCGTCTTGTCGTCCAGCTCCACCACCGCGACGACTTCGCAGCGCCGGTTGCAGACGACGTAATCGATGCGCTGTTGCGCGATGCGCAGGCGGTCGCCGTGGGCGCGCTTGCGGTCCGCGGCGGCGGATTCGAGCAGGGCCGCCATTCCTACCTGGGGAAAGATGTAATGCTCGGGCAGGGCCGCGACCAGCCTGCCGAAAAATTCCATTTCGTTTTCCGTCATGATGGCGCGGCGCGTGTAGGCCGGCGCCGGGCCGCGTCTCTTCGCCTGGCGCAGTGCGAACCCCATGAGCAGCGCGAGCACCAAAAGCACTGCCATGAGGACGTATGCGATATTCATAGCCGATCTTTCTTTGATGCAATTGAAGGATCAGCAGGATAGCAAGCAAGGGGGCCCGGAAAATCCTCGCTTTGTAACTACAGCAACTTCTTCACTTCGTTCTGGCGCCGCCCTCGAACCAGGCCGCGACCTGGGCCCGCTCGGCATCCGTCATATTCGTCATGTTCGCCAGCGGCATGGCCTTCAGCTGCACGGCCTGCTGGTAGATGCGCTGGGCGTTCTGCGTGATGCCGTGCGGGTTGTCCAGCATCACGCCGGCCGGCGCGGTGGCGAAGCCGGGCTGCGTCGGATGGGCCGAATGGCAGGACACGCAGCGCTGCTGCAGGATGCCCTGCACCACCGCGAACTGCGCGCCGGCATCGGCTGCGGCCGGGGCCGCCGCCGGCGGTTTCGGGGCGATCGCCACGGCCACCGCCAGCAGCAGCACCACGCCCACGGCCGGGTACTTCCATTCGACCCGGCCCTTGTGGCGCAGGTTGAAGAAGTGGCGGATGAAGACGCCGGCCAGCATGATCGCGGCCAGCACCGCCCAGGCGTGCTCGTGGCGGTAAGTCATGGCGAAGTGGTTGCTGATCATGATGAACAGCACCGGCAGCGTGAAGTAGTTGTTGTGGACGCTGCGCTGCTTGCCGCGCATGCCGTAGACGGGGTCGGGCTTCTGGCCGGCGATCATCGCATCCACCATCTTGCGCTGGCCCGGGATGATGACCATCGCCACGTTGGCGACCATGATGGTGCCGATCATCGCGCCGACGTGGATATAGGCCGCGCGCCCGCTCAGCCAGTGGGTCAGCGCCCAGGCGGCCGCGCTCAGGAAGACGAACATCACCGCGCCGAAGGCCAGGTCGTGCTTGCCCAGCTTCGAGCGGCACAGCAGGTCGTAGACGATCCAGCCCACCACCAGGCTGCCGAGACCGAGGCCGATGGCCTGCCAGCTCGACAGGTCGGCCACGCTGCGGTCGACCATCATGGCCTGGGCATTGAAGTAGTAGACGATGGTCAGCAGGGCGAAGCCCGACAGCCAGGTCGAATAGGCTTCCCACTTGAACCAGTGCAGTTCCTCGGGCAGCTCGGCGGGCGCGACCAGGTACTTTTGCGGGTTGTAGAAGCCGCCGCCGTGCACGGCCCACAGCTCGCCGGCCACGCCCTTCTTCGCCAGTTCGCTGCCGGGCGCCGGCGGCCGCAGGGAGTTGTCGAGCCAGACGAAGTAGAAAGAGGCGCCGATCCAGGCGATGCCGGTGATGACATGCAGCCAGCGCACCAGCAGGTTCATCCATTCGAGGCCGTACGGAAGCAGGTAGTCCATGCACATCCTTTGCACGTGTGATTACGAGAAGATACGCCGGTTTCCATTTATTCAACATGAAAAATATCGTATATTCGACATAAGCACACGCATATGACCTTCCGATGAGCAGCCTGCCCCAGCACCTCGACCTGCACCTGATCCGCATCCTCTACCTGCTGCTGGTGGAAAAGAACGTGTCGCGCGTGGCCCTCAAGCTGAACCAGCCCCAGCCGTCTATCTCGGCCTCGCTGCGCAAGCTCCGCGAACTGACCGGCGATCCGCTGCTGGTGCGCGGCGCGCGCGGCATGGTGCCGACCCAGCATGGCGAGAGCCTGCTCGCACCGGCCAAGCGCATCCTCGACGAAACCGAGAGCCTGTTCATCAGGAAGTCGCCCTTCGTGCCCGAGCAGGCGGCGCGCACCTTCCACATCGCCGCCCCGGATTACCTGGACACCCAGTTCCTGCCGAGCGTGGTGGCCTCGATCCGCCGCGGCGCGCCCAACAGCAAGGTCGCCATCCACCACCTGGGGCCGGGCACCGACTACCTGCGCATGCTGTCGGACGGCGAGATCGACCTCGTGATCGCCAACTGGGACGAGCCGCCGGCCCACCTGCACATCTCGAAGCTGTTCGAAGACCCGATCATCTGCACCATGCGCGCAGAAAGTGCCTACGCGCGCCGCACGGCCGGCGATGCGATGACGCTCGAGGACTACCTGAGCCTGCCGCACGTGGCGCCCTCGCCGATGCTGCCCGGTTATCACGGCGTCATCGACGCCTTCCTGGAACGCCAGGGCATGCAGCGCAAGGTGGCGGTCGAGTCGCCCTACTTCGGCCTGATTCCCTACATGCTGACGCAGACCGACCTGGTGCTGACAACCGGCCGCCAGTTCATCCGCTTCTACGAAAAGACGCTGCCGCTGAAGAACTTCACGGTGCCGATCAAGTTCCCGCCGATGCGCTTCTATCAACTCTGGCACCAGCGGGTGCACCAGTCGCCCGAGCACAAGTGGCTGCGCGACCTGGTGACGGCGGCGGCCCAGGCCCTCGTCAAAGGCTGAGACGTTCCTTTTTGGCGCACGCCTGCACCTCGGCAGTGCAGACGCACGCGAACGGGGCGCTACGTGACTTCCGCCCGCGGCCGGTGCATTCTCGGGGCCTTCCTTCACTAAATTGGAACGCTTATTGCTACCAAGAAGTGCTAACGCTGTTTTCACGCACTTTTTTGGAAAGACTTGCATGGATGCCTACAAAACCGGGGCCGACGCGCTCTTCATCCTGCTCGGCGGGATCATGATCCTGGCGATGCACGCCGGCTTTGCCTTTCTCGAACTGGGAACGGTGCGCCGCAAGAACCAGGTCAACGCCCTGGTCAAGATCCTGATCGACTTTGCCGTCTCGACCATCGCCTACTTCTTCGTCGGCTATGGCATCGCCTACGGCATGCACTTCTTCGGCAGTACCGATACCCTGGTGGCGAAGAACGGCTATGAACTCGTCAAGTTCTTCTTCCTGCTGACCTTCGCCGCGGCGATCCCGGCCATCATCTCGGGCGGCATCGCCGAACGCGCCAAGTTCCACCCGCAGATGGCCGCCACCGCCGTGCTGGTCGGCCTGGTCTATCCCCTCTTCGAGGGCATCGCCTGGAACAACCGCTTCGGCATCCAGGACTGGCTGCATACCGTCTTCGGCGCGCCCTTCCACGACTTCGCCGGTTCGGTGGTGGTGCACGCGGTGGGCGGCTGGGCCGCGCTGCCGGCGGTGCTGCTGCTGGGCGCGCGCCGCGGCCGCTATGCGAAGGACGGACGCATCGCCGCCCACCCGCCCTCGAACATCCCCTTCCTGGCGCTGGGCGCCTGGATCCTGACGGTGGGCTGGTTCGGCTTCAACGTGATGAGCGCCCAGACCCTCGACAAGATGAACGGCCTGGTGGCGGTGAATTCCCTGATGGCGCTGACAGGCGGCACCCTGACCGCCTTCGTCATGGGCCGCAACGACCCCGGCTTCGTCTACAACGGACCGCTGGCCGGCCTGGTGGCGGTGTGCGCCGGCTCGGACCTGATGCATCCGCTCGGCGCCCTGGTCACCGGCGCGGTCGCCGGCGCGATGTTCGTCTCGCTGTTCACGCTGGCGCAGAACCGCTGGAAGATCGACGACGTGCTGGGCGTGTGGCCGCTGCACGGCCTGTGCGGCGCCTGGGGCGGCATCGCGGCCGGCATCTTCGGCAGCCGCGCGCTGGGCGGGCTGGGCGGCGTCTCCATCTGGTCTCAGCTGGTCGGCACCGTGCTCGGCATCGTCATTTCCGGGCTCGGCAGCTGGATCGTGTACGGCCTGCTGAAGAAGACGGTGGGCCTGCGCCTGGATCCGGAACAGGAATTCGACGGCGCCGACCTGTCGATCCACCGCATCAGCGCCACGCCGGAGCGCGAGACCACCTTCCAGTAGATTCCTTCCCCCCGTGCGGGGGAAGCCGTCAATGCATGAACCCGGCCCCGAACATCGCCAGCACGGCGACCGCCATCACGCCGGTACAGATCCAGCCGAGCACGCGCAGCCGGCCCGAGATCTTCAGCTCGCCCATGATCTTCGTGCTCGAGGCCACCGCCATCATGATCACCATGACCGGCACCGCGATCACGCCGTTCAGCACCGCGCTCCAGTAGAGCGCCTTGATCGGGTCGATCGGCGCGAAGTTGATGCCGATCCCGGCCAGGGTCGAGACGATGATGATGGCGTAGAACTTGCGCGCCRCCGAGAACTTGGAATCCAGGCTGCTCTTCCAGTGGAAGGTGCCGGCCATCGCATAGGCGGCCGAACCGGCCAGCACCGGAATCGCCAGCAGGCCGGTGCCGACGATGCCCAGCGCGAACAGGAGGAAGGCCAGTTCGCCGGCGACCGGCTTCAATGCGGTTGCGGCCTGGGCCGAAGTCTGCAGGTCGAGCGTGCCGTGCGCGTGCAGGGTGGTGGCGGTGGTCAGCATGATGAAGAAGGCGACCAGGTTCGACACCGCCATGCCGACCAGGGTGTCGAAGCGGATCCGGCGGAACTGCGCCTTCACCTGTTCCGGCGCGCGCCGCAGCGGCTGCGCATCGGCGTCCGCGCGCAGCTCCTCGACTTCCTGCGAAGCCTGCCAGAAGAACAGGTAGGGGCTGATGGTGGTGCCGAATACGGCGACGATGGTGGTCAGGTATTCCTTGTGCCACTCCAGGCGCGGCAGCAGCGTGGCATGCAGCACCTCGCCCCAGGGCACGCGCACCACGAACACGGTGGCGACATAGGCCAGCAGCACCAGGGTCAGCCATTTCAGCAGGTTGACGTAGCGCTGGTAGGGAATGAAGACCTGCAGCAGGATCGACAGCACGCCGAATCCGACCGCGTAGTAATGGGGTTTGCCGGGAGCGACCAGGGCCATCGCGTCGCCCATCGCCGAGATGTCGGCCGCGATGTTGATGACGTTCGCGACCAGCAGCAGGCCGACGATCAGCCAGACCAGCCGGCGCGGCGCGAAACGCTGCAGGTTGGTGGCCAGGCCGCGGCCGGTGACCCGGCCGATGTGGGCGCTGATCACCTGGATCGCCACCATCAGCGGATAGGTGAGCAGCAGGGTCCACAGCAGGTTGAAGCCGAACTGGGCCCCGGCCTGGGAGTAGGTCGCGATGCCGCTCGGGTCGTCGTCCGCCGCGCCGGTGATCAGGCCCGGGCCCAGCTTCGAGAGCCAGGCGGCGGCTTCCGGCGATGGCTTGTCTGCGTCCTTGTCGTCCATGCCTGCATAATGCGGGCAAACGGCTGTGTCATCCGTTCGCCCGCGCACGCAAGTGCAGGCCGGCGCGGGCTGCGCCCTTCCGTGTAACAATGCGATTGAACCTTTGCGCGGCAACCGGGTATTCACCGGAAACAGTGGAGACCGAATGCGTGGACCAGCAGGCGAATGAGCGGTCCGATGGCGAGGCGGACCTGGTTGACCGGATCGCGGCCGGGGACCGGCATGCCTTCGAAATCCTGTACCGCAGCTACTTTCCGCGGCTGACGCGCTTCCTGCACCGCATGACGCGCAACGCCGCCACGATCGAGGAGATCGTCGACGACACCATGCTGGTCGTGTGGCAGCGGGCGGCGACCTTCGACGGCAGCTGCAAGCTCTCGACCTGGGTGTTCGCGATCGCCTACCGCAAGGCCTGCAAGGCGCTGCACGGACTCGACGAGCCGCTGGAGGCCTTCCCGGACACCTGGGAAGGCGCCGAAGAAGAGCAGCCCGAATGGCGCTTCGAGCAGCTGCGCCTCGGCCATGCGCTGGACGCCGCGCTCGCCGCCCTGCCGCTGGAGCAGCGCGCCGCCTTCCAGCTGACCTTCTATCACGACATGAGTTACGCGGAGATCGCAGACATCATGGAATGCCCCGTCAACACCATCAAGACCCGGCTGTTCCATGCGCGCCGCCGCCTTGCCCTGCAGCTGGGGCGGCAACTGGAGGGCAGGACATGAGCCTCGACGAGACCTTTTCGGCAGAGCATAGGGCGGCGCAGGAAGCCCTGCCCTGGCTCGCCAACGCCACGCTGGACGCCGGCGAGGAAGAGCGGCTGCGCACCCACCTGCGCAGCTGCGCCTGCTGCCGCGACGAGCTCGCGCTGCTGCAGGCCGTGCGGGCCGCCGGGCCGGGCCCCGGCTCGGGGCCGGCACCCGGCTGCGACCCCGACCGCGCCTGGGCGCGCATGCAGCAACGCCTCGACCAGCAGCAGACCGCGTCCATGCCCGGCACCCTGGCGCGCTGGGGTGCGCGCATCGCCGCCAACGACCGCAGCTGGCTGCGCGGCGCGGTGGCCCTGCAATGCTGCCTGATCGCCGTGCTGGCGGCCCTGCTGGTGCGCCCGGATCAGGGCCAGGACGCGGGCACGGCCTACCGCGGGCTCGGCGCCGCGGCGCCGGTCCGGGCCGGCATCGTGGTCGTGTTCCGCCCCGACACCCCGGAACGCGAGCTGCGCCGCATCGTGCGTGCCAGCGGCGCCCGGCTGGCCGGCGGCCCGACCGCCGCCGACGCCTGGCTGCTGGACGGCGGCGACACGGCGGCGGTGCTGGCCCGGCTGCGCGCCGAACCCGCCGTCGAGCTGGCCGAGCCGCTCGGCGCCGGAGCACGGCCGTGAAACGCCTGCTCGCCGCCCTGCTGACGCTGGCGCTGGCCTGCTGCGCCCTGCCATGCGGGGCCGGCGCCGGCGCCGGCGGCGACACCGGCGCCAGGGCGGCGCGCCAGGTGCTGGTGATGCTGCGTATGCCGCCGCCCCACTTCCGTCCCGACAGCGCCTACGGCAGCGGCTACGCCGACGACGGCAGCCGCGCCGCGCGCCGCCGCCAGGCCGCGGAACTGGCCGCCGCCCACGGGCTCAGGGTGGTGGACGACTGGCCGATGCCGGCGATCGGCATCGACTGCTTCGTGATGGAAGATGCCGACGACGTCCCGCTCGAGCGCGTGCTGGACGCCCTCGCCCACGATCCGCGCGTGGCCTGGGCCCAGCCGGTCAACACCTACCATGGATTGGACGGCGATCCGCTGTATGCGGTGCAGCCGGCGGCGCGCGCCTGGCACCTGGCCGAGCTGCACCGCGCCGGCACCGGCCGCATGGTGATGGTGGCGGTGGTGGACAGCGGCGTCGACGGCGACCATCCGGACCTGGCCGGCCAGCTGGCGCTGCGCCAGAACTTCGTCGACGGTGTGCCGGATGTCGCCGAAGCGCATGGCACCGCGGTTGCCGGCATCGTTGCCGCACGCGAAGGCAATGGGGTCGGTATCGCCGGGATCGCCCCGCAGGCCAGGCTGATGGCCCTGCGCGCCTGTTGGGAAACGGCAAAACACGAAACGCTCTGCAACAGCTTCACGCTGGGCAAGGCCCTGCATTTCGCGCTGCTGAACGGGGCCCGCATCATCAACCTCAGCCTGGGCGGCCCGGCGGACCGCCTGCTGCAGACCCTGATCGACGCCGCCCTGGCGCGCGGCATGGCGGTGGTCGCCGCGGTCGATCCGCTGCGCCCCGACGGCGGCTTTCCGGCCTCGCAGCGCGGCGTGATCGCGGTGGCCCAGGCCGGCGACCGGCATGCCCTGCCGCCCGGCGCCCTGCGCGCCCCCGGCGCCGACATCCCCACCACCCTGCCCGGCGCGCGCTGGGGCCTGGTGTCGGGCTCCTCGTATGCGGCGGCCCATGTGGCCGGGCTGGCCGCGCTGGTGCTCGAGCTGCGGCCGGGCACCGCGCCCTTGCAACTGCGCAGCATGCTGGCGCCGCCGCTGCACACCGCCCTGGCCGCGCACGATGCTGATCGGGAGCAGGAGCAAACTGGTAGCATAGACGCATGCGCGACCATTGCGCGCGCCGCCGGAGCATGCGTTTGCCGATGTCACCAGACCACCGCCATGACCGCCAATGCTTCTCCCTGACGGCCGCCTGCCTGGGCCTGGGCCTGGTTTGCGCGGCCGGCCCGGCGTGCGCCCAGACCAGCGGCAGCCTGGGCCTGGTGTCCGAGTACGCGGTGCGCGGCATCTCGCTGAGCGGCGGTCGTCCGGCCCTGCAGCTGCGCATCGACCATGACATGGCGGACGGCTGGTATGCGGGCGGCTTCGCCTCGCCGGTCAAACTGGGCAACGACGGCCGCCAGGCCGGCCTGATCGTCTACGGCGGCCGGGCCGGCAGCCTGCCGTCCGGCCTGTCCTGGGACGCCGGCCTCAGCCGCGCCGTCTTCCTGCGCAGCCATGAGTACGACTACACCGAATTCCATGCCGGCATCGCGCTGGACCAGGCCAGCGCCAGCCTCTTCGTATCGCCCGCCTATTACGGCAACGAGCCCAGCGCCTATCTCGACCTGAACGCCTTCCATCCCCTCGGCGAGCGGCTCAGGCTGACCTTCCACGCCGGGCTGCTGCACCGCTTCGGCGCCTACGCTGGGCCGCGCGACCACGCCGACCTGCGCCTCGGCCTGGCCGCCACCTTCGGCGACTGCACCGTGCAGCTCGGCTGGCAGACGCTGCTGCGCGCCGGCGGCAACGCACCACGCGCCCGCGCCCTGTCCGGCAGCGTCGGCATCCGCTTCTGATTGAACCTTTGGCGGACAGAAGGGCATAAACACCTGCCCTTCCTTCGATTCGTCCTGACAGGAGCAATCATGAACCTTCATTCCAGAGCGACCGCCTGCCTCAGGGCAGGCCTGTTCGGCGCCGGTCTCGCCATCGCCCTCGCTTCCTGCGGCGGCGGTGGCGGCGACGGCGGCAGTTCCATGCAGATGAACCCGCCCCCGGTCACGCCCACCATCGCCGGCGCCTTCGCCACCCGGACCCTGGTGGCGGACAGCGGCAGCGGCGCCGAACACCTCGACGGCCATCTCGTCAATGCCTGGGGCCTCGTCTTCAATCCGACCGGCTTCGTCTGGGTGGCGAACAACGGCAGCGCCACCTCGACCTTGTACGACGGCAACGGCGTGCCCCAGACCCTGGTGGTCGCGATTCCGCCGGGCAGCGCCGGCACCTCCAGCCCGACCGGCATCGTCTACAACGGCAGCACCAGCTTCCAGGTGACCCAGAACGGCGTGAGCGGGGCCAGCGCCTTCATCTTCGCCACCGAGAACGGCACGTTGTCGGGCTGGTCGCCGGCGGTCAACCGCAACAACGCGGTGCTGGCGGTCGACACCGGCGCCAGCGGCGCGGTCTACAAGGGCCTGGCGATCGCCAACTACGCCGGCGCCAACTACCTGTACGCGGCGGACTTCCGCAACGCCCGGGTCGACGTCTACGACGCTGGCTGGAACCGGGTGACCCTGCCCGGCGGCGCCTTCGCCGATCCCAACCTGCCGGCCGGCTACGCGCCCTTCGGCATCCAGGCCATCGGCGGCCGCATCGTTGTCGCCTACGCCCAGCGCACCACCGGCAGCATCGACGAAACCAAGGGCGCCGGACTCGGTATCGTCGACGTCTTCGATGCCAGCGGCGCGCTGGTGAAGCGGCTCGTCACCGGCGGCGCATTGAACGCGCCCTGGGGCCTGGCGATGGCGCCGGCCAATTTCGGCGGCGCCAGCAACATGCTGCTGGTGGGGAATTTCGGCGATGGGAAAATCAATGCCTACAATGCCGACACCGGCGCCTTCGCCGGCACCCTGATGCGCGCCGACGGCAGCGCGATCGTGATCGACGGCCTGTGGGGCATCGCCTTCGGCAACGGCGTCAACAACCAGCCGGCGAACACCCTGTTCTACACCGCCGGCCCCGGCGACGAGGCGCATGGCGCGTATGGCCGCATCGACGCTCAGTGAAGCCCGTCGGTGAAGCCCGTCAGTGAAGCACGCGCGGCCCCACCGCCTGGGCGATGTGGTCGACCAGTGAGCCAGGCTCGACCGGCTTGGCGAGGTAGTCCGTGAAGCCGGCCTGGATCGCCCGGTTGCGGTCGTCCTGGCGCGTGAACGCGGTCAGGGCGATGGCCGGGATGGCGCCGCCGGCGCCGGCCGAACGGCGCCGGACGCGGCGCATCAGCTCGAAGCCGTCGACGTCGGGCATGCCGATGTCGCTGACGATCACGTCCGGCCGCTCGCGCTCCAGCAGCGCGAGGGCGGTGCCGGCGCTGGAGGCGGCCATGGTGGTGGCGCCGCTCTGGTGCAGGATCTGCTGCAGCACGTCGAGGGTGTCCTCGGCATCGTCCACCAGCAGCACCTTGACGCCCGCCAGGCCGCCCTGCCCCGGCGCGTGCGCCGGTTCCGCGGGAGCAGCCGCCGGCGCCGCCGCGGCTTCCGGCTCGGCCAGCGGCAGGCGCAACGTGAAGGTGGCGCCGGCATGCGAGCCCGCGCTGACGACGTCGATGGTGCCGCCATGCAGCTCGACCAGCTGGCGCGCGATCGACAGGCCCAGGCCCAGGCCGCCGTGCCTGCGGGTGATCGACGCATCCTGCTGGCGGAAGCGGTCGAACACGTAGGGCAGGAATTCGGGCGCGATGCCGATGCCGGAATCGGTCACGCGGATCACGACGTCCTGGCCTTCGCGCCCCATCAGCACATGCACCATGCCGCCGCTCGGCGTGAACTTGACCGCATTCGACAGCAGGTTCCACATCACCTGCTGCAGCCGGCCGGGGTCGCCCAGCACGGTACCGATGCCGCGCGCGACGTCGACACGCAAATCGATGCGCTTGGCCACCGCGGCCGGATACACGGTGCCGAGCGCCGCCTCGATCACCTTGTCCGGCTCGATCAGCTGCACGTCCAGGCGCAGGTTGCCGGAAATGATGCGGCTCATGTCGAGCAGGTCGTCGATCAGCTGGGCCTGGGCGCGCGCATTGCGCTCGATGGTTTCGAGGCCGCGCTTGAGGGTCGCCTCGTCCCTGACGCCGCGCTGCAGCATGCTGGCCCAGCCGAGCACGGCGTTGAGCGGCGTGCGCAGCTCGTGCGAGAGGGTGGCCAGGAATTCGTCCTTCAGGGCGCTCAGGCGCTCGGCCTCGTCGCGCGCGGCGCGCTCGCGCGTGAGCAGCTCCTGGCGCTCGGCGGCGGTAGCCTGCGAGATCGACAGCACGCGCGCATTCGCCTCCAGGCGCGCATCGAACACGGACGCCAGCAGGGCGAAGCCGAGCACGCCGAAGGTCGCGATCACGACCAGGGTCGCCAGGCCGTCGTGGTTGACGCCGCCCTTCGCGGCCATGCAGACCGAGTCCAGCGGGAAGCTGGCGGCCGCCATGCCGGTGTAGTGCATGCCGACGATGGCCACGCCCATCACCACCGCCGCACCCACGCGCGGCAGCCACACGTTGGGGGCGTTACGGCGCAGCCGGAAGGCGATCCACAATCCCAGGCCGGACGCGGCGATGGCGATCGCCACCGACAGCGCGAACAGCCAGGGATCGTAGACGATGCCCGGCTCCATGCGCATGGCGGCCATGCCGGTGTAGTGCATGGCGTTGATGCCGATCCCCATCAGCACGGCGCTGGCGGCCAGGCGCTTCTTCCCCAGCTCGCCGCGGCTGACCTGCCACAGGGCCAGGCCGGAGGCGGCGATCGGCAGCAGCAGCGAGACCAGGGTCAGCGAGAAATCGAAGGCGATCGGGATCGGCAGGCGGAAGGCCAGCATGCCGACGAAGTGCATGGCCCAGATGCCCGAGCCCATGGCGATGGCGCCGCCGACGATCCAGGCGGCGACGGCGCGGCCGCGCGACTGGCTCACGCGGCCGGCGAGGCTGAGCGCCGCATAGGAGGCGGCGATCGCGACCAGGATCGAAACCAGGACCAGCGGTGTTTCGTAGTGTCCAGTCAGCATCGTCGAAGCCCGTTGGAGGACTGAAGGCCGGAGCAGGCTGCGCCAGGCAGCGCTCCACGGAAGAAGTCTGCCCCCAGTATGCTACGACTTCCTCCGGTTCGGCGACACAAGAAACGTCCGAGTCGAATTGTTACGAATATGAAACAATTTCGTCTATCGTGCTGGCGCGCCCGTGTGCTAGCCAGCAAGCACCCCCGCCCGCTCGAGCATCGCATGCAGCAGCACGTTGCAGCCGGCCTCCAGGTGGGCCGGCTGGGCGTCCTCGATCTCGTTGTGGCTGATGCCGTCCTTGCAGGGCACGAAGATCATGCCGGCCGGGGCCAGGCGCGCCACGTAGATCGCATCGTGGCCCGCGCCGGACACCACGTCCATGGTCGAGTAGCCGAGCTTCGCGGCGGCATTGCGCACCGCGCCCACGCAATCCGGGTGGAAGGGGCAAGGCGGATAGTAGGACACGCGCTCGAGCTGGATCTTCAAGCCGGTCTCCCTGGCGCTGCGTTCGACGAAGGCGGTGATCTCCTCGTGCATGGTGTTCAGGAGTTCGTCGTTCACGTTGCGCAGGTCGATGCTGAACTTGACCCGGCCCGGAATCACGTTGCGGCTGTTCGGGAATACCTGCACCATGCCGACCGTGCCGCGACCATACGGCGGATAGCGGTTCGCGATCGCCACCGTCTCCTGCATGATCCTGGTCGCGACCTGCAGCGCGTCGCGGCGCAGGTGCATCGGGGTCGGGCCGGCATGCGCCTCCATGCCTTCGACCGTGCAGTCGTACCACGACAGGCCCATCACGGCCGGCACCACGCCGATCACCTTATCCTCGTCTTCCAGCACCGGGCCCTGCTCGATATGGGTCTCGAAGTAGGCGCCGATCGGGTGCTCGCCCGGGGTCTGTTCTCCCTGGTAGCCGATGCGCGCCAGTTCCTCGCCGACGCTCAGTCCGTCGACGTCGCGCGCGGCATAGGCCGTCTCCAGGCTGAAGGCGCCGCAGAACACGCCCGAACCCATCATCACCGGCACGAAGCGCGAGCCTTCCTCGTTGGTCCAGAACGCAACCTCGATCGGGGCCTCGGTTTTTATTCGAAGGTCGTTCAGGGTACGCACCACCTCGAGCCCGGCCAGCACGCCGTAGTTGCCGTCGAACTTGCCGCCGGTGGGCTGGGTGTCGATATGGCTGCCGGTGACGATGGGCGGCAGCGCCGGATTCGCACCTTCGCGGCGCATGAAGACGTTGCCGATCCGGTCTACCGTGATGCTCAGGCCTGCTTCCTGCGCCCACTGGACCACCAGGTCGCGGCCCTGGCGGTCGAGGTCGGTGAGGGCCAGGCGTTTGACGCCGCCCTTGTCGGTGGCGCCGATCCGGGCGAGGTCCATCAGGGAGGTCCAGAGGCGGGAACCGTTGATGCGGAGTTCGTTCATGGTGATCCTTCGGATTCGTATTGTTTGATGTACCGGGAGCCTAAACCAACGTCGTCCCCGCGCAGGCAGGGACCCAAGTTTGACGAGCAGACGTAACGCACGCAGAACTTGGGTTCCCGCCTTCGCGGGAACGACGTTTACATGTTCGTGGCGCTATTCGCGTTCACGCGGCGTTGGCAGTCGTGGCCGTAAACGCCGGCCGCTCCACATACCGCCCGGCCCCTTCTTCAGCACGCAAGTCGCCATTCGCATACGCTACGCGCCCCGCCGCCACCGTATGCGTCGGCACCCCGCGGACGGTCCGCCCCTCGAACACATTGAACCCACCCTTCGAATGCTGGGTCGCCGCCGACAGCGTGCGCGTCGCCTCCGGATCCCACACCACGATGTCGGCATCGGCGCCCACCTGCACCACGCCCTTGCGCGGGTAGATGTTGAAGATCTGCGCCGCGTTGGCCGAGGTCACGCGCACGAATTCGGACGGGGTCAGGCGCCCCGTGTTGACGCCGGCATCCCAGACCACGGCCATGCGCTCCTCGACCCCGCCGCAGCCGTTGGGAATTCGCGTGAAGTCGTCGGCGCCCATCGCCTTCTGCTCGGCGCAGAAGGTACAATGGTCGGTTGCCGTGGTGTGCAGGTTCCCGCCCTGCAGGCCCTGCCACAGCGCGGTCTGGTGGTGGCTGGAGCGGAACGGGGGACTCATCACGAAGGCGCGCGCGAAGGCGGGATCGGGATTGCTGTAGACGCTGTCGTCGATCACCAGGTGGCCGGCCAGGGCCTCGCCATACACGCGCTGGCCGTGGGCGCGGGCGCGCGTGATGGCTTCCAGCGATTCGGCGCAGGACACGTGCACGATGTAGACCGGGGTGCCGAGCACGCCGGCGATGGCGATCGCGCGGTTCGCCGCCTCGGCTTCCACCGCCGGAGGACGCGACAGCGGATGCGCTTGCGGTCCACGGATGCCCTTGGCCAGCAGCTCGCGCTGCAGCTGGTAGACCAGCTCGCCGTTCTCCGCATGCACGGTCGGGATCGCGCCGAGTTCGAGCGCGCGGCGGAAACTCTTCACCAGGGTCTCGTCGTCGGCCATGATCGCGTTCTTGTAGGCCATGAAGTGCTTGAAGCTGTTCACGCCATGCTCGCGCACCAGCGTGCCCATGTCTTCGTGCACCGACTCGTCCCACCATGTGACGGCGACGTGGAAGGTGTAGTCGGCGGCCGACTTCTTCGCCCAGCCGCGCCAGGTGTGGAAGGCGTCCATCAGCGGCTGCTTCGGATCGGGGATCACGAAGTCCATGATGGTGGTGGTGCCGCCGGCCAGCGCGGCCGCGGTGCCGGTATAGAAATCGTCGGCGGTGACCGTGCCCATGAAGGGCAGATGCATGTGGGTATGGGTGTCGATCCCGCCCGGCATCACGTACTGGCCGCCGGCATCGATCACGCTTGCATTTGCAGGCGCTTCGAGATTCTCGCCGACGGCAACGATCTTGCCGCCTTCGCACAGGACGTCGGCACGGAACGCCCGGTCGGCGTTCACGACGGTACCACCGCGGATCAGTACACTCATACATATCTCCTGTAGGGTGGGCACCCCGTGCCCACGTGGTCAGTCCAGCGAGCGGGCGGGCGCCATCGCCGGCACCGCCCTGCCCTTCATCATCAGGCCGTACACCACCGCGGCGATCGCGATGCCGACGAACCATGCATAGGTGTACAGGGTCTTGAAGGTGGCGCCGACGCCGGGGAAGGCGTCCGGGAAGGCCGCGTTCAGGAAGCCCGGGATATTCGGCAGCACGCCGGCGACGAAGGCCACGATGGCGGCCGTGTTCCAGCCGCTCCGGTAGGTATAGATGCCGTCGTCGCGGTAGAGCTGATCGACCGCCAGCTCGGTCTTGCGGATGAAGTAGTAGTCGATGATCAGGATGCCGGCGATCGGTCCGAGCAGGGCCGAATAGCCGGTCAGCCAGATGAAGATGTAGTTCTCTGTCTTCTCGAGTATCTTCCACGGCATCATGGCCAGCGCGATGCCGGCGGTGATGTAGCCGCCGACGCGGTAGGAGATGCGCTTCGGCGACAGCGCCGAGAAATCGTAGGCGGGGCCGACCATGTTGGCGGCCAGGTTGACGCTGGCGGTATCGATCAGCAGGATCAGCAGCGCCACCAGCACCCCGGCGCCGGTCATGCGGCTGGAAACGTCGACCGGGTCCCACAGCGCCTTCCCGTACAGGACGACGGTGGCCGAGGTGACGGTCACGGCCAGCGCCGCCAGCAGTGCCATCGGCAGCGGCAGGCCGAGCGACTGGCCGACCACCTGGTCGCGCTGGGTCTTCGCGAAGCGGGTGAAGTCGGGAATGTTCAGCGCCAGCGTGGCCCAGTAGCCGATCATCGCGGTCAGCGAGGGCCAGAACACGGACCAGAACATCCCGGCCTTCGGTCCGCCCGGGGCGAACTGCGAAGGCTGGTCCAGCAGCGGGCCGAAGCCGCCGACCTTGTCGTAGACCCACCACAGCAGCAGGAAGCAGATCGCGATTTTCAGCGGCGCGGTATAGGTTTCGAGCTTGCGGATCGAATCCATGCCGTGCACGATGAAATACATCTGGATCGCCCAGAAGCCCAGGAAGCAGCCCAGCTGGCCGGCATTGATGCCCAGCCCCGGCAGCTTGTCGCCGCCGATCGGGGCGCCGAGCAGCACGCCCAGCAGCGTGTAGATCATGCTGCCGCCGAACCAGGTCTGGATGCCGTACCAGCCGCAGGCGACCACGGCGCGCATCAGCGCCGGCAGCCGCGCGCCGCGCGTGCCGAAGGAGGCGCGCGCCAGCACCGCGTAGGGAATCCCGTACTTGGTGCCGGCGTGTCCGATCAGGAGCATCGGCAGCAGCACGATCACGTTGGCGGCGAACACCGTCATCACCGCCTGCCAGGCCGACATGCCCCCCTCGATCAGGCTCGACGCCAGCATATAGGCGGGAATGCTGATCACCATGCCGACCCACAGGGCGGCAAAGTGATACCAGCGCCAGGTGCGCTGGGCGGCGCCGGTCGGTGCCAGGTCGTGGTTCCAGAGGTCGGGGTGTGCGGCTGGGTCCATGCTCATCGGGTCGTTCTCCATCGGGACGTAGGGTGGGCGGCCTTCGCCCACGCGAATGGCCACATGATGCCACCATTCGCGTGGGCAGGATATGCCCGCCCTACGCGCTCACCTCCGCCCTGGGATTGCGCGGATCCTTCGTCCAGTTCATGTAAGGCAGGCCGGTCGGCTGGGGCACCATCGTGATGCAGTCCTCGACCGGGCAGGTGATTTCGCACAGGTTGCAGCCCACGCACTCGGAGGGCTTGACCTCGTAGCGCCTCGCTTCTCCCTCCACCAGCCGCGCGATCGCCTGGTGCGAGGTGTCTTCGCAGGCCACGTAGCACTTGCCGCACTGGATGCACTTGTCCTGGTCGATGCTGGCGATGACCTGGTAATTCATGTCCAGGTATTTCCAGTCGGTCGTATTGGCCACCGCCTTGCGCGAGAAGGCGGCGATGTTCTCGTAGCCCTTGCTGTCCATCCAGCGCGACAGCCCGTCCTTCATCTCCTCGACGATGCGGAAACCGTGCAGCATGGCGGCGGTACAGACCTGGACCGAACCGGCGCCCAGCGCGATGAACTCGGCGGCATCGCTCCAGCTGCCGATGCCGCCGATGCCCGAGATCGGCAGCCGGCTGGTGAGCGGATCGCGCGCGATCTCGGCCACCATGTTCAGCGCGATCGGCTTCACCGCCGCGCCGCAATAGCCGCCGTGGGTACTTGCGCCGCCGACGATGGGATGGGCCACCATGCGGTCGAGATCCAGGTGGGTGATGGAATTGACGGTGTTGATCAGCGAGACCGCGTCCGCCCCGCCCGCCAGCGCCGCCCGCGCCGGCGCGCGCACGTCGGTGATGTTGGGCGTCAGCTTGACGATGACCGGCAGCCGCGTATAGGTCTTGCACCAGCGCGTGACCCGCTCGATCAGGTCCGGCTGCTGGCCCACCGCCGCGCCCATGCCGCGCTCGGGCATGCCATGCGGGCAGCCGAAGTTCAGTTCGATGCCGTCGGCGCCGGTGGCTTCGACCAGCGGCAGGATCTCGCGCCACGGCGCCTCTTCGCAGGGCACCATCAGCGAGACGATCATGGCGCGGTCCGGCCATGCCTTCTTGACCGCGGTGATCTCTTCCAGGTTGATGGCCAGGCTGCGGTCGGTGATCAGCTCGATGTTGTTGAAGCCGATGACTTCGCGGTTTTTGCCGTGCAGGGCCGAGTAGCGCGAAGAGACGTTGACGGCCGGCGGATCCTCGCCCAGCGTCTTCCACACCACGCCGCCCCAGCCGGCCTCGAAGGCGCGCACCACGTTGTAGGCCTTGTCGGTCGGCGGCGCSGAGGCCAGCCAGAACGGGTTYGGRGACTTGATGCCGCAGAAATCGATGCTCAGGTCGGCCATGCTGCCTCCGCTTTGGATAGGATGTCGTTGTGGATGGCCAGCGCGGCCAGCTTGCCGTGCTGGACCGCCTGCACCGTCAGGTCCTGGCCGGGTGCGACGCAATCGCCGCCCGCGTACACGCCCGGCAGCGCGGTGCGGAAATGGGCGTCGACGCGGATCTTGTCGCGCTCATGCTCGAGCTCATTTTCCAGACCCGGTGCCAGCGGATCGGCCAGCGCAGCCATGCCCTGGCCGATCGCCTTGAACACGGCGTCGGCCGCGATCTCGATGATCGCGCCGGTGTTCACCAGGCGTCCGTCTTCGAGCCGGGTCTCCTCGAAGCGCATGCCGCGCACGCGGCCGTCCCCGTCGAGCAGGACCTCGAGCGGAGCTGCCCAGGTGCGGATGCGCACGAAATGGGTCTTGGCGATCTCGATCTCGTGCGCAGTCGCGCTCATGGCCTCGAAGCCGCGCCGGTACACCAGCGTGACCTCGTCGGCGCCCAGGCGCTTGAGCTGCACCGCCATGTCGATCGCGGTATTGCCGGCGCCGATCACGATGGCGCGGCGCGGCACCGGCAGCGCGGCCAGGTCGCCAGCCTGGCGCAGGGTGGCGATGTAGTCGACCGCCGCCATCAGGCCGGGCGCGTCTTCACCGGTCAAGCCCAGACGGCGGCAGGCGGCCAGGCCGAGGCCGAGGAAGACGGCATCGAAGCGGGCGTGCAGGTCGGCCAGCTGCAGATTGTCGCCCAGAGCCTGGCCGTAGTGGATCTCGATGCCGCCAATCGACAGGAGGAACTCGACCTCCTGCTGAGCGAAGTCGCCCGGCAGCTTGTACTTGGCGATCCCGTACTCGTTCAGGCCGCCCGGCTTCTCGCGCGCCTCGAACACGACCACGCCGTGGCCCAGCATCGCCAGCCGGTGGGCGCAGGCCAGCCCGGCGGGACCGGCGCCGACCACGGCGATGGTCTTGCCGGTGCCGGGTGCGCGCTGGAAGGGATGGCCCTTGAATTCGGCGTTGTCGATCGCATGGCGCTGCAGCAGGCCGATCCTGACCGGCTGTCCTTCGGCGTCGTGGTTGCGCACGCAGGCGTCCTCGCACAGGATCTCGGTCGGGCACACGCGCGCGCAGCTGCCGCCGAAGATGTTCTGCTGCAGGATCTTGACCGCCGCGCCTTCGATATTGTGGTCGTGGATGTTGCGGATGAAGCTGGCGACGTCGATGCCGGTCGGGCAGGCGCGCATGCAGGGTGCGTCGTAACAGTAGAGGCAGCGCGCGCTTTCGATGGCGGCCTGGCGCGCGGTGAGCGGCGGCGCCAGGTCGGTGAAGCGCTCGGACAATGCGCTGTGCGTGCCGCCTGCTGGCGGCAGGTGCTGGAGTGACTCGATCATGTGCATCCCTTTTTGTTTGAGTACTTCGTACTGCGGGAAATGCTGGCAAGTCCCCGTCGCCCCGCGAAGGCGGGGGCCCAAGTTCGATTAGCCGTCGAAACGCATGCAAACTTGGGTTCCCGCCTGCGCGGGAACGACGGACTAACGATGCTTACTTCATCTGCGGAAACGCGAACTCCACCCCGCTGCTCGCCGTATTCGGCCAGCGCTGCATCACCGCCTTGTGCCGCGTATAGAACCTCACCCCCTCCGGCCCATAGGCATGGTGATCGCCGAACAGGCTCTTCTTCCATCCGCCGAAGCTGTTGAAGGCCATCGGCACCGGCAGCGGTACGTTCACGCCGACCATGCCCACCTGTACCTGGCGCACGAATTCGCGGGCCACGCCGCCGTCGCGGGTGAAGACGGCGACGCCGTTGCCGTACTCGTTCCTGTTGATCAGCTCGAGCGCGCTGCCGACGTCCGGCATGCGCACCACGCACAGCACCGGGCCGAAGATCTCTTCCCGGTAGATGCTCATCTCGGGCTGCACGTGGTCGAACAGGGTGCCGCCGACGAAGAAGCCTTCCTCGCGGCCGGCCACCTTGAAGCCGCGGCCGTCCACCACCAGGGTCGCGCCCTGCTCCACGCCTTCGCCGATCAGTTTCTCGATGCGCTGCTTGGCCGCCAGGGTCACGACCGGGCCCATCTCGGCGCCCTGCTCCATGCCGTCGCCCACCTTCAGCGCCCTGGTGCGTTCGGCGAGGCGCTCCACCAGCTTGTCGCCGGCATCGCCGATCGCCACCGCCACCGAGATCGCCATGCAGCGCTCGCCGGCCGAGCCGTATGCGGCGCCGATCAGGGCGTCGACGGCCATGTCCATGTCGGCGTCCGGCATCACCACCATGTGGTTCTTGGCGCCGCCAAGCGCCTGCACGCGTTTGCCGGCCGCGCTGCCGCGGGCGTAGATGTATTCGGCGATCGGGGTCGAGCCGACGAAGCTGACCGCCTGCACGTCCGGATGGTCGAGGATGGCGTCGACAGCAAGCTTGTCGCCCTGGACCACGTTGAACACGCCGTCCGGCAGCCCTGCCTCCTTCAGCAATTTCGCATGCAGCAGCGACGCCGAAGGATCGCGCTCCGAGGGCTTCAGCACGAAGGTATTGCCGCAGGCGATAGCGACCGGGAACATCCACATCGGCACCATCACCGGGAAGTTGAAGGGGGTGATGCCGGCGACCACGCCGAGCGGCTGGCGCATCGACCAGGCGTCGATGCCGCGTGCGATCTGGTCGGTGAATTCGCCCTTCAGCAGTTGCGGGATGCCGACCGCGAACTCGACCACCTCGATGCCGCGCGCCACCTCGCCCTGGGCATCGGCGAAGGTCTTGCCGTGCTCGCGCGTCACCAGCGCGGCGAAGTCGTCGACGTGCTGCTGGCACAGCTGCAGGTATTTGAAGAGCACCCGTGCGCGCGCCAGCGGCGGGGTCGCGGCCCAGGCCGGGAAGGCCGCGTGGGCCGCGGCCACGGCCGCGTTCACGTCGTCGGCCGAGGCCAGCGCCACGCGTGCGCAGGGCTGGCCGAGCGCCGGGTTGTAGACGTCGGCATAGCGGCCGCCGCCCTCCACGCCTTCGCCATTGATGAAGTGTTGGATGGTCTCGTTCATGATGTGCTTTATTAGTCCAGGTTCCGGAGTACGTCGGCCAGCTTGCCGAACAGCTCGTCGATATGTTTTTTCTCGAGGATCAGCGGCGGCGACAGGGCGATGATATCCCCCGTCGTGCGGATCAGGATGCCGTCCGCGAAGGCCTTCTTGAACGCGGCATAGGCGCGCGCGCCCGGCTTGCCGGCGATCGGCTCCAGCTCGATGCCGGCCACCAGGCCGATGGTGCGGATGTCGATCACGTGCGGCAGCCCGCGCAGCGAGTGCACCGCATCTTCCCAGTAGGGCTGGATCGCCTTCGCGTTTTCCAGCACGCCCTGCTCCTTGAAGACTTCGAGGGTGGCGATGCCGGCCGCGCAAGCCAGCGGGTGGCCGGAATAGGTGTAGCCGTGGGCCAGTTCGATGCCCGGCGGCGCTTCCATGAAGGTATCGTGGATGAATTTTTTCGAGAACACGGCGCCCATCGGCACGGTGCCGTTGGTGATGCCTTTCGCGGTGGTGAGCATGTCCGGCTCGACGTCGAAGTAGTCGGCCGCGAACGGCGTGGTCAGCCTGCCGAAGCCGGTGATGACCTCGTCGAAGATCAGCAGGATCCCGTACTTGCTGGTGATCTCGCGCAGGCGCTTCAGGTAGCCCTTGGGCGGCACCAGCACGCCGGTGGAGCCCGACACCGGTTCGATGATCACGGCGGCAATCGTCGACGGGTCGTGCAGGGCGACGATGCGCTCCAGCTCATCGGCCAGCTCGGCGCCGAAGTCCGGCTCGCCGCGTGAGAAGGCATTCTTCAGCAGGTTGTGCGTGTGCGGCAGGTGGTCCACGCCGGGCAGCAGCGGGCCGAAGTTCTTGCGGTTCGGGCCGATGCCGCCCACCGACAGGCCGCCGAAGCCGACCCCGTGGTAGCCACGCTCGCGGCCGATCAGGCGGGTACGTCCGCCCTCGCCGCGCGCCTTGTGGTAGGCCAGCGCGATCTTCAATGCGGTATCGACCGCTTCCGAACCGGAGTTGGTGTAGAACACGTGGCCGAACTTGTGGCCCGTGTATTCCATCAGCTGCTCGGCCAGGTCGAAGGCGGCCGGGTGGCCCATCTGGAAGGTGGGCGCGAAGTCGAGCTGGCCGACCATTTCGCTGACGGCGGCGACGATCTTCGGCTGCGCATGCCCGCAGGGCACGCACCACAGGCCGGCGGTACCGTCGAGGATGGCATTGCCGTCGACGTCCTTGTAGTACATGCCTTCCGCCGACACCAGCAGGCGGGGGTTGGCCTTGAAGTCGCGGTTGTTCGTGAACGGCATCCAGAACGACGACATCGACTGGGGCTTTGACTGGTTCATGCGGCTCTCCCAAAAGATTTACCAATTGGCAAAATCATCGTGCAATAATAGTCAGCAAGACAACGGCGGCACATATACACAACCGGCGAAATCGGCCAACCGTACTGGTAGCATAACCTGTACAGTTGCTGGCGTCGCACCGAAGGAGTGGACCATGGCTGGGACTGGGGAAGACCTGCGCGCGACGAAAGCCGACCCGGCCTGGCCGGCGCTGCCGATCGACCGCCAGCGCCGCGGCAGCCTGGTCGACCAGATCGTCGCGGCGATCTCCGGGATGGTAAATCGGCGCGAACTGCGGGTCGGCACCAAAATGCCCTCGGTTCGACAATTCGCAAAGGTCAACGCCGTCAGCACCTTCACGGTGGTCGAGTCCTATGACCGCCTGCTGCACCTGGGCGTGCTGTCCTCGCGCCGCGGTTCCGGCTTTTTCGTCGCCCGCGGCGCCGACGCCGCGACGCCGCCCTGCCCCACCGCCTTCACGGGCAACCTGTCCGCGGCGGTCGACGCCCTCACGCCCGACCTGTATTCCGGCCAGTCCGATGCGCTGCCGGTCGGCGCCGGCTGGCTGCCGCCGGAGTGGTATGGCGAATCGACGATCCTGGACGCGGTGCGCCACGCGATGAAGATCCCGGCCGGCCGCCTGCGCGGCTATGGCCACCCTCTCGGTTTTCCCTCGCTGCGCCAGCACCTGGCCCACACCCTGTCGGACGAACTGTGCGCGGTCGAAGCGGAACAGCTGCTGCTGACGAATGGCGCCACCCACGCCTTCGACCTCGTGCTGCGCACCCTGACGCGCCCCGGCGACGTGGTGTTCGTCGAAGACCCCGGCTACAGCAACCTGCTGGCCCTGGTGCGCCACCACGGCTGCGTCCCGGTCGGCATTCCGCGCGGCGCGGCCGGGCTGGACATGGAGGCGCTGGCGCGCGAAGCGGAGCTGCATCATCCCAAGCTCATGTTCGTCAACACGGTGCTGCAGAATCCCCTCGGCACCTCGCTGTCGCAGGCCCAGGCCCACCGCCTGCTGGCGCTGGCCGAAGCTTTCGATTTCTGGCTGGTCGAGGACGACATCTACCGCGAGCTGGCCGCCCCCGGCGAAGCCTCGCTGGCGGCGATGGACGGCCTGCGCCGCGTGATCCGCATCGGTAGCTTTTCCAAGACTTTGTCGCCGGTGCTGAGGGTTGGCTCGATCTGCGCCTCCGGTTCGCTGATCCCGGAACTGGTGCGGGTCAAGATGCTGACCGGGCTCACGACTTCGGAGGTCAACGAGCGCGCCGTGTTCGATGCGATCAGCAGCCGCGCCTACCGGCGCCAGACCGAGCGCCTGGCCCAGCAACTGATCGAGGCCGGCGAGCGCGCGCAGGAAAAGCTGGTCGAGGCCGGCCTGCAGCCGCTGGCGCGCCCGCGCGGCGGCATGTTCGTCAGCGCCGGCTGGACGTCTCCCGCCACCGCGGAGCGCAACGGCAGGACGATCGCCGAACGCGCCCTGCGCGCCGGCATCCTGCTGGCGCCCGGCGAATTCTTCAGCCTTCGGCCGCCGCAAACGCCCTGGTTCCGCTTCAACGTCGCTTATGCGCACGAGCCGCTGCTGCTCGACTTCCTGCGCGCCCAATCTTGACAAGGATGGCCATGACCACGCCCACGAACACGATCACGTCTGCCAACGACACCATGCCCGGCAAAAGAGTCCAGCATCGCGAGGAGGTCGAGGGCGCGATCCTGCGCGAAGCCGTGCGCCTGTTCGCCGAACGCGGCTTCGAGGGCACGCCGATCCAGGAAGTCGCCGAGCGCGCCGGCCTTTCGAAGCAGAACCTGATGTACTACTTCCCGACCAAGCAGGCGCTCTACGAACGCGTGCTGGACGACGTGCTGGACGACTGGCTGRCACGCATGGCCAGCCTGGCCGACCCCGGCCAGGATCCGGCCGACGTGCTGCGCGCCTACGTCGCGGCCAAGCTGCGCTTCTCGCGCGAGCAGCCGCTGGCCTCGCGCGTGTATGCGATGGAAGTGATCGGTGGCGCCAAGCTGTACGGCGCGCAGATCCGCGAGCGCGTGGTGCCGCTGCTGCGCCAGGACATCGCCGTGTTCGAGCGCTGGATCGCGGACGGGCGCATCGCGCCGGTCGACGCCACCCACCTGCTGTTCGCGGTATGGGCCATGACCCAGTCCTACGCCGACTTCGCGGCGCAAATGTCGCTGGTGCTGGGCCGGAACGAGCTGACGGGACAGGACTTCGAGGATGCCGAACGCGTGATCACGGCGATGGTCCTGTCCCTCGTGCGCGGCGGACGCGCTACCTGAGCCCTGTCGCGTTCTTCAGGCCGGGCACGAATTCGGCGCCCTGCCTGACCTCGGCGGTGGACGCCTTCAGGGCATCGCCGATCGGCTCCGCGCGCCCGCCCAGGCAGGGCGCAAGGAAGTTTTCGGAGACGGCGTTGAAGGCGATGCTGTTGACCGGCCGCGCGAATCCGTGGCCTTCGTCCGGGAACACGACATAGGTCACCGGGATGCGCCGCGCATTCATCGCCGCGACGATCTGGTCGGATTCGCGCACATTCACCCGCGGGTCGTTCGCGCCCTGCCCGATCAGCAGCGGCTTCGAGATCTTGTCGGCGAAGTTGAGCGGCGAGCGTTCCTTCAGCAGCGCGCGGCCTTCCTCGGTGGTCGGATCGCCCATGCGCTTGTAGAACTGCTGCTTGAACGCCTCCCAGTACGGCGGAATGGTCTCCAGCAGCGTGAACAGGTTCGAGGGGCCGACGATGTCGACGCCGCAGGCGAAGGTGGTGGGTGTGAAGCTCATGCCGGCCAGGGTCGCGTAGCCGCCGTAGGAGCCGCCCATGATGGCGACCTTCTCGCGCGTGGTGACGCCGCTCCCGACCGCCCAGTCGACGGCATCGAGCAGGTCGTCGTGCATCTTGCGTCCCCACTGCAGGTCGCCCTTCGAGATGAAGGCCTTGCCGAAGCCGGTGGAGCCGCGGAAGTTCACCGACAGCACCGCGTAGCCGCGGTTGGCCAGCCACTGGTGGAAGGAATAGTAGCCGTATCGGTCGCGCCCCCATGGGCCGCCGTGCACCAGCAGCACCATCGGCACCGGGCGCGCGGCCTTGCCGTTGGCGTCCGCGCCGGCGGCCTTCGGCAGCGACAGGTAGGACACCAGGGTCAGGCCGTCGCGCGAGCGGATCTCCTGCGGGAACATGGCGACCAGCGGCGCGCCTTCCAGTTCGGGGCGCGAGGTGAACAGCTTGCTGAGGCGCTTGCCCTTGCGCTCGTAGAGCCAGGTCGCGGCCGGCGCCGAGACCGGGTCGGCCATGACCACCCATTTGCTGTCCGCATCGTCGCGCGAGCGGATCGTCAAGTCGCCCTTCACGTGCTCCTTCAGCCAGGCCAGGTCGGGCGCCACCGCGCGGTCGAGCGGCACGTAGTCGCGCTTCAGGTATTCGAGCTCGTAGGCCTGGGCGCGCCCGGTGCGCGGATCGAACAGGGCCGCGCCGATGTCGGCGCGTGCGTCCTGGGCCACGACCCTGGTTGCGCCGGTGGCGATGTCCTGGGCCACCAGCGCCGCCGTGTCGCGGCCGCGCGAGTCGCTCCAGTACAGGGTCTTGCCGTCGGTCGTGAAGCCCTGCGGCGAGGTGGTCAGCGCATCGTCCAGGTCGACCTTGACGAAGGGCGTCTCCTCGGCCTTGCCCCTGTCCTTGCCCATGGCCAGCCGGTAGTAATCGATGCCGCCATCCTTGCGCGACTTGCTGGCCACGCGCAGGTTCAGCTGCTCGTCCGCGAACAGGTCGCCATAGTCGTCGACGTTCTTGTAGACGAGGCTCAGCTTGCCGCTCTTCAGGTCCAGGCTGTAGACGTCGTGCCAGCGCGGGTCGCGGTTGTTGATGCCGACGAGGATGCGGTCCTTGACGTGGCGGCTGATGTTGATGATCTGGACCCGGGTCTTCTCGAAAGGCGTGAACAGGGTCTGCTTGCCGCTGGCGATGTCGACGCCGTACAGCAGGAAGTTCTCGTCGCCGCCCTTGTCGTTGATGAACAGCAGCGACTTCGAATCCGGCGCCCAGTACACCGTGCGGATCGGCCGCGTCTTCTCCGCGGTCAGCGGCCTGGCTTCGTTGGGCGCGCCGATCGGTGCCACCCACACGTTCAGCACGCCGTCGCGCGGGGCGATCCACGACAGCCACTTGCCGTCCGGGCTGATGCTGCCGGCGGTCTTGCTGGGATTGCCGAACAGTTTGGCGCGTTCGATCAGCGGGACCTCGTTGTTGACGGGCGGGTTGGCGGGCGGGTTGGCAGATGCGGCCGCGCCCTGGGCAAGCACGGCGGGCGTGAAACTGAGGGCGAAACATGCAAGCAGAATAGTGCGCAGCATAGTGACCTCGCGACAGGGATGAAAAGCCATCCTAGCCAGATCGGGCCTTGGAAGAAAGACAATTTTCCGGCGTGTTGTCAATACTCGACAGTGCTAGACTAGCAAGCTTTCCCGATTCCGAGATCCGCCATGCCCACGATCCATCTCCCCACCATCGAGACCGCCCGCCTCAGGCTGCGCCCGCTGCTCGAGGCCGACATCCCGGCGCATTACGCGGTCTTCTCCGATCCCGACGTGGCGCGCTACTGGAGCCGCGAACCCTGGACCGACATCGTCCAGGCCGAGGAATCGATCAAGGCCATCCTGGCCGCGCAGGCGGACGGCAGCGAAGCCCGCTTCGGCATCGAGCTGCTGTCCACCGGCGAATTGATCGGCAACGTGGGCCTGCACCACTTCTTCGGATCGAACCGCCGCTGCGAGATCGGCTATGCGCTCGGCAGCCGCCACTGGGGCCAGGGTTATGCGACCGAAGCGCTGCGCGCGGCAATCCGGCACGGCTTCGAGGCCCTGGACCTGAACCGCATCGAAGCCGACATCGACCCGCGCAATATCGGCTCGGCGCGGGTCCTGGAAAAGCTCGGCTTCAGGAAGGAAGGCTTCATGCCCGAACGCTGGTTCGTGTTCGGCGAGTTTGCCGATACGGTCAACTACGGGCTGCTGAAGCGTTACTGGGACGAGGCCTGAGAGGTCCCGCTGGCGGGATTCATCCAGACCAGGTTCCACAAATGGCCATCGATATCCTCGAAACCCTGGGTGACCATGAAGCCATGGTCTTCCAGCGGATGCGGGGTGCGGCCGCCGGCGGCGACGGCCTTCTCCACCAGGCCCGCCACTTCGTCGCGGGTCTCGCACATCAGGCAGATGATGACTTCGTTGGCTTCCTTCGCCTGCACCACCGGCTTGTCGATCAGGCTCTTGAAGAAGGCTTCGGTGGTCAGCATGGCGCTGATCTTGTCCTTCTCGATGACCACCATCGCCGCGCTCTCGTTGGACATGTTCGGGTTGAAGCCGAAGCCGAGGCTGGCGAAGAAGGCCTTCGATTTTTCCAGGTTCTTGACCGGCAGGTTGAAGATGACTTGCTTGCTCATGATGTTGTCTCCTTGTCGATTGCGGGTTGAAGCGCTCAAGCCTGGGGCGCCATCCACACCAGTTCCCAGATGTGGCCGTCCAGGTCTTCGAAGGCGTGGGCGTACATGAAGCCGTGGTCCTGCGGCGGGCGCGGGGTGAGGCCGCCGGCGGCGACGGCCTTCGCCACCAGGCCGTCGACCTCTTCGCGGCTCTCGCAGCTCAGGCAGACCAGCACCTCGGTCGCCTCCTTCGCCTGCACGATCGGCTTGTCGATGAAGGTCTTGAAGAAGGGTTCGGTCAACAGCATCGCGTAGATGCTGCCCTCCGCGATGACCATGCAGGCCCCGCTCTCGTTGCTGAACTGCGGGTTGAAGCTGTAGCCGAGCGCGTTGAAGAAGGCCTTGGACTTGTCCAGGTCCTTGACCGGCAGGTTGACGAAGATCTGCTTGTTCATGACATCCCCATGTTGAAAGGTGAGTGAAAAATCGGCCCTACATTTCGACGACGAGTGATGATGAACGAAATCGACAAGCGTTTGAAAATATTTTTTACCAGACCGCTTCGGTATTGCGCCAGGCCGGCAAGGCCTGCACCCGCTCCAGCCAGGCCAGCAGATGCGGGTACTCGTCCAGCGGCAGGCGGGCGCGTTCGCGGTACATCAGCGGGGCGGCCACCGCATAGTCGGCCAGGGTGACGCCCTCCCACACCAGCCAGCGGCGGGTCGCCAGGTGCCTGTCCAGCACGGCGGCCGCCCGGGCCAGGTCGGCGGCGCCGCGCGCCAGCTCGTTGACGTCGGCATCCTGCCCGGTCACCGCCTTCTTCCACACGTTTTCCCAGGCGATCACGCCGATCGCCGGCGAGAAGTGCTGGCAGGCCCAGAACATCCAGCGGTTGACGTCGGCGCGCGCCAGCGGGTCCTGCGGATAGACAGTCTGGCCCGGCTTGCTGTCGGCCAGGTATTGCATGATCGCGCAGGATTCCCACAGCACGAAGCCGTCGTCCACCAGCACCGGGATCTTGTTGTTGTCGTTGACTTCGCCGAGTCGGCGGCGGTCGGCCTCGCTCATCAGGTTGCATTCGATGAGGTCGAGCTGGATGCCGAGGTGGTCGGCCGCCATCAGTGCGCGACGGGCGTTGGACGAAATCGGGTGGTAGTAGAGCTGCATTGCCGTCTCCTTGCGGGTTGAGAATGCGGCAATGTTAGCGACGAGCCATGACAGATCCTGTCAGGAATGATCGGGAATGTCGTACATCGTCCGCCACTGTTTCAGCAGGGCGTGGCGCGGCGTCGGATAGCGTTCGCCGCCCAGCTCGGCGTGCACGATGCGGTCGACGCGGAAATGGCGGATGGCGTCGCGCAGCTCGCACCAGGCCGCCATCACGCGGCGCTCCTGGAAGAAGGCAAGCGCGAACGGCCACACCAGGCGCTCCGAGGGCGTGCCCTGTTCGTCGCGGTAGGCGATATGCAGCTTGCATTGACGCCGGATCGCTTCGCGCGCCGGCTGCACGAAGACATCCGGCTGGGCATTGGCCGGCGCCACAGGCACCCACAGGCTGGTCTCGGCCATGTGGTCGCGCAGGTCGCGCGGAGTGGCGGTCGCGATCTTCGCCAGCGCGCGCCTGGCTGCCTCGCTCAGGCCGGCATCGCCCTGGTGACTCACCCAGCGCGCGCCCAGCACCAGCGCTTCCAGCTCGTCGGCGTCGAACATCAGCGGCGGCAGGAAGAAGCCGCTGCGCAGCAGGTAGCCGACGCCGGCCGATCCATCGACCGGCGCGCCGAGCTGGGCCAGGCTCTGGATGTCGCGGTAGATGGTGCGCTCGGACACGCCCAGCCGTTCGGCCAGGGTGGCGGCCGTGACCGGGCGGCGGCTGCCGCGCAGGGCATCCATCAGCTGGAACAGGCGGCCGGTGCGGGTCATGGGGCGTCCGGCAGCAGCAGGAGCAGGTCGGTCGCGCCGACATCGATGCCCATCTGCGAAAACAGGGTGGTCGCCTGCCCGCGATGATGGGTCTGGTGATTGAAGACGTGCAGGAGCACGTCGCCGAGGACTTTCCTGCTCGGGATGCCCCTGGTCGACGTCCATTCGAAGGCTTCGCCCAACCGCGCGGGCGTGACTTCCGCGCAGAACGCGATGATCGCTTCATCCAGCATGGCCCGGAGTCCGGCCAGTTCGGCCAGGGTGTCGCGCAGCGGCGTGTTCGGAAAGCCCGGCGGCGGCAACTGCTCCACGCACTTCAAGGACGCGAGATCGGGCAGGTAGCGGGCAATCCGCTTGAACCAGAGAATATCGCCGATCGCGATATGGTTGAGGGTGCCGAAAACCGAGCCGAAAAATGCGCCCCGGTCGCGGCGCAGTTCTTCCTCCGGCAAGGCGGCGGCCGCGTCATACAGCTTGCCGTTCATCCATTGGTTGTACGAAGCCAGCTGCGAAAAACAGGTGTTGGTGGTCATGGCGTAGGGAAATATTCCGGGTTTGCAATACTACAATATCCTTCCATTTATCTGTCTGCATGACCGGTCATCCCATGTTTACTGCATTTCGTCGGAGCATGCTGGAACCGCGCTGYGAGCGAGATTACAGTGATTCCATCGAAGCACACCACAGGAGTCCCGAACCATGAAAAGCGCCAACTTCAAAACCTTCTGCGACAGCATGGAAGACGTCGCCCACGACATCGTCCGCGCTTGCCGCCGTGGCGCCCGCACCATCGCCGCCATGCCCTGGCCGGCCATGCTGGTCTGCTGCATCCTGCTGGCTTTCGTGATCAGCATCCTACCGCTGGCCCTGTTCCTGTTCGTCCTGTTCATGGCCGTCAAGGTCGTGGTCGGTGCCTTCGTGATCGACCGCCGCCGCAGCGTGCGCGAGCAGTAAGGAGAAGTATCATGCGTGCCAGCCAGATCAATTCCGGGCTCGATTTTTTACGCGATGCCTTCCGCGAAGCCAGCGTGCTATGGTGGCGCTTCTTCGACTGGCTTGCCGTGGTCGAATGGCGCCAGCTGGCGCTCACCTGGTTCCTCGCCCTGATGGTCTGCGTGCCGCTGAACGTGCCCGAGCCGGCGGTCTGGTACGTCATCGTTTCCTTCGGCGTGAAGGTGCTGGCCGGCGGCAAGCGCAGGGCCGAGCTGGTGGCGAAGGAAGCGACCATGCAGGCGAATGTCGCCACCCTCGAACGCCGCCTGATGGAGGCGCAGATGGCGGCCCTGCAGGCCCAGGTCGAGCCCCACTTCCTGTTCAATACCCTGGCCCTGATCGGCCAGCTGATCGAGACCGATCCGCCGGAAGCGGCGCGGGTGCACGCCCACCTGATCGAGTACCTGCGCTCGACCCTGCCGCAGATGCGCGCCCGCGACGGCGGCACCCTCGGCAAGCAGGTCGAGCTGTCGAAGGCCTACCTGGCCATCATGCAGGCGCGGATGAAGGAGCGGCTGAACGTGCGCTTCGAGGTCCCGATGTTCCTCGGCAGCGCGCCCTTCCCGCCGATGATGCTGCAGACCCTGATCGAGAATTCGATCAAGCACGGGCTGGAGCCGAAGATCGCCGGCGGCACCGTGACCGTGCGCGCCTACGTCGACGGCGCCACCCTGCACGTCGAAGTCTGCGACGATGGCGTCGGCATCGACCCGCACGCCGACGACGGCATCGGCCTGGCGAATATCCGCGAACGCCTGCAGCTGCTGTACGGCGACAAGGCCGAGCTGGTGATCCAGATGCCGCCAAGCGGCGGCGCCTGCGCCCTGATCAAGCTGCCCTACAAGATGATGGAGACCGCATGAGCATTGAGCGCGCGCTGACCGCCATGATCGCCGACGACGAAGCGCCGATGCGCGACCTGCTGCGCGCGCGCCTGGCCGCCGTCTGGCCCGAACTGCGCATCGTCGCCGAGGCGGCCAACGGCGTCGAAGCCGTCGCCCTCGGCGAGCAGCACAAGCCCGACATCGCCTTCCTCGACATCCGCATGCCGGGCATGAGCGGCATCGAGGCGGCGCGCCAGCTGTACCGGCGCTCGCACATCGTGTTCGCCACCGCCTACGACCAGTACGCGCTGGACGCCTTCGAACAGGGCGCCCTCGACTACCTGCTCAAGCCGGTGAGCGCGGAGCGCCTGGCCACCACCTGCGCGCGCCTGCGGACGCGCCTGAAACTGCACGCGCCCGCCCAGCCGGATATCGGCCAGCAGCTGGCGAAGCTTACCTCGCTGCTCGAAAACAAGGGCTCGTCCCAGCCGAAGACCGGCTACCTGCGCTGGATCCAGGCCCAGGTCGGCTCCAGCCTGCGCATGGTGAGCACGCGCGAAGTGCTGTTCTTCCAGTCGGACGAGAAGTACACGCGGGTGCAGACGGCCAGCGCCGAATTCCTGATCCGTAAGACACTGAAGGAACTGGCCGAAGAGCTCGACCCGGACGAGTTCTGGCGCATCCACCGCTCGACCCTGGTGCGCGTGGACGCCATCGGCGAAGTCACGCGCGACTTGCGCGGACGCCATATGCTGAAGCTGCGCGGCCATCCCTTCGAGCTCGAGGTGAGCCGCAATCACACCTATCTGTTCCAGCAGATGTGAATCGCAGCGGCGCGCTGGTAGGATTGGCGCCTCCCCTTTCATGAAGGAGCTGCCATGTCATCCATTGCGATTCCCTGCCTGCGCTACCGCGACGCGGCCGCCGCCATCGACTGGCTGTGCGAGGTCTTCGGCTTCGAATGCCAGCTGGCGGTGCCCGGCAGCGACGGCGCCATCGCCCATGCCCAGCTGACCCTGGACGGCGGCATGATCATGCTCGGTTCGGTCAGCAGCGAAGGCGAATACGGACGCCTGCTGGCCCAGCCGGACGAGATCGGCGGCCGCGAGACCCAGACCGTCTACCTGCGGGTGCAGGACGCCGACCGCGTCTGCGAACGCGCCCGCGATGCCGGCGCGACGATCCTGCAGGAGCCGGCCGACACCGAGTTCGGCAGCCGCGGCTTCCTGTGCCGCGACCGCGAAGGCCATGTGTGGAATGTCGGCACCTACGACCCGTGGCAGGCCGGGGCGCTGTTCGACAAGCCCTGAACAGCCGGGACGATCAGCCGAACAGGCCCTCGTCGGATCCGTCGCCGTCGAAGAAGCCGCCATTGCTGTCCAGGCCGCCACTGTCATCGAGGCCGCTGTCGAACAGGCCTTCCGACGCGACCTCGCCCGAGCCGCTGTCGAGCAGGCGCCTGCCCTGGGAACCGACGTCGCCCAGGCCGGCCTGGTCGGCCAGCGAGCTGCCCGACTGGTCGCTGAACAGGTTGTTGCCCGGGTCGTCGCTGTTCAGCAGGTGGTTGCCGCCCTGGCCGTGGTGGCCGAACATGTTCTCGATGCCCTGGAACAGGAAATTACCGGCCGCGACACCCGCCGCCGTGGCCGCGATCGAGCCCAGCAGGCCGCCGCCAAGGAAGCCGCCGGAGCGCGAGCCGAACATGCCGCCCGACACCGGCGGCTGCTGGTATGGCTGCTGGTATGGCTGCTGGTATTGCTGCGGCGCTTCCTCTCGCTGGTACTCGCGCCGCTCCTGCTGCATCGGCGCACTGGCGGGACGCGTCTCGCCGCTATTGCCCCAGGTATTGGCGTCCAGGAAGCGCCTGTCGCCCTGTTGGGCGCTGCGGAGCTGGTCTTCCAGCTGGGCGATCTGCCCCTTGGCATTCTTCAGCGCCTGCTCCAGCAACAGCGAGCGCTGCACCAGCAGATAGGCGGCGTCCGGCTGCTGGGCAACCGCGCGCTGGATCAGCGCATCGGCTTCCGCATCCTTCTGGATCCCGCGCGCCTGGATCAGCTGGCTCAGGAAATCGTGCAACATCTGTGAATCTTGCGGGCTCATGGCCTTGCCTCCTCAATGTGATTCCGGATAGCCCCCATGTTGGAGGGTGTGGTCAGGATTTCAAGTCACGATCGCCGTTTCGCGCGCTGGCCGCGCCGGAGGCGGCTTGCTTGCGCTGCCGGCAGCTTCGCCGGTTTCGTCGGACGCGCCGTCGAAACGGAAGCCGCCCGCCTCATGCAGTTCCCAGGCCCCCTCCCCCATCAGGTGCAGCACATGGGTGTGATGGCGCAGCACGGCGGGACGGTGGGCGATGCTGATCAGGGTGGCGCCGCTGTCGCGCAGGCGTCCGTAGAGCGAGGCTTCGTTGCCGCTGTCGAGGGCGCTGGTCGCCTCGTCCAGGATTACGATGCGCGGCGCATGCACCAGCACGCGGCCGAAGGCCAGGCGCTGCTGCTCGCCCACCGACAACAGCTTCTCCCAGTCCTGCACCGCCTCCAGGCCGCCCACGCGTTCGGCCAGCTGCGGCAGATGGACCTGCTCCAGGATCGCCAGCAGCTGCACGTCGCTCAGGTCGGACTGCGCACTCGGATAGATGAGCTGGCTGCGCAGGGTGCCATGCTGCAGATAGGGCTGCTGGGGCAGGAAGAAGAACTCTTCAAGCGGCGGATGATGGATGGCGCCGCTGCCCGTGTGCCACAAGCCGGCGATCGCGCGCAACAGCGAACTCTTGCCGCAGCCGCTGTCGCCGGTGATGAGCAGCGCGTCGCCCGGCTTCAGCACCAGGCTCAGGTCCTTGATCAGCACGCGCTCGGATTGCGGCGGATGCAAGGTCAGGGATTCCAGCGCGAGCTGCCCGGCCGGATGCCGCTGGATGCGCGGATGCTGGCCGTCGGCGGCTGCGGTGTCGGGCGCGGCACCGGGGAGCACGAGTTCGGACAGGGCCTCCAGGCGGCTGATGCCCGCCACGAAGCGGCTCAGGCTCTCGAAGTTGTCGACGATGACGCCCACGGCGCCGAGCACCGCGGTGAAGGCACCGGCCGCCTGGATCGCCCGCCCGACTTCCAGTTCCCCGGACAGGACGCCGTCTGCCAGGATCACGCCCGGCAACACCAGGGTGAGCTGGCTGAAGGTGCGCTGGAAAAAGTTGAGGGAGCGCTGCCTCTTGATGAGGCGTCCATAATTCTGGATAACCTTGTCCAGTTTACTGTCGATATGCACCCGCTCCTGGGCTTCGCCGCGGTAGAAGGCGATCGATTCCGCGTTTTCGCGCACGCGCATCAGGCTGAAGCGGAAATCCGCCTCGCGCCTCAGCTGCCAGAAATTCAGGTGGATCAGCGGGGTGCCGAATATCCAGAGGGCGATGACGGTGCCGAACGTCGCATACACGGCCAGCACGCCGACCAGCAGGTGGGAAATCGACCACAGCACAGCGCTGAAGGCCACCAGTTGCATGACCGAACCCAGGAAGATCAGCAGGAAATTGATCGACCTTCCCGTGAAGGTATTGATGTCTTCGCTGATGCGCTGGTCGGGGTTGTCGATCTCGCTGCTCGAACCCAGTTCGTAATACCTGCGCCCTTTCAGATAGCCGTCGAGGAAGCGCCCGGTCAGCCAGCGCCGCCACTGGTTGGCGAACAGGTCGCGCATGTAGTAATAGAAGGCATAGACCGGCACCGCGAAAGCCAGCACGAACAGGCACATCCTCACCGATTTCCAGAAGCGGCCGCCATCCTTGGCCGCCAGCGCCGAGGTCATCTCGCCGGACTGGTCGTTCAGCATGACGGCCAGCTTGGTCTCGACCAGCATCAGCACGATCAGGAGCGCCAGCAGCAGCCAGGCCTTCCCCTTTTCTTCCCCCAGCCAGTAAGGTTTTGCCACACCGATAAATTGCTTCCAAGCAGCGAGCGACAAGGGCGCGGCGCGGCGTCGTTTCTTTGGTGCCGCCGACGCGTCATCGGTCCTGGCGTCGGTTCTGGCGGAGGTGGGCGTGTTCATTTCAAGGGCATAAACGTGGTATCAGCCCCAGCATACGACCAGGAATGAAGGCGTTCGGTGCGGAAACGGACATAGCGGCGATTGATTACAATGACTGAAACCGGTGCCGTATACACAGGGAGAGCCAAATGGGAGCGTGGTCTCACGAGTCATTCGGAAACGATGACGCATGCGATTGGGCAGCACAGCTGGACGAATACGATGACCTGAGCCTTGTCGAGGCGACGCTCGACACCGTGCTCGATGCCGGTGACGACGAGCTCGAGGCGCCGGAGGCGTCCGAAGCCATTGCGGCGGCTGAAGTGGTGGCCCGGCTGCAGGGCAATCCCGGCACGGCGGATGCCTTACCGGAAGAACTCGACGCCTGGGTGGAGCGCATCCGGCTCCTGCCCTCGGCCGACCTTGCGACGAAGGCGCGCCGTGCCCTCGATCGGGTGCTCGCCGGTCCTTCCGAGTTGATGGAACTGTGGGACGAATCCGGGGAATCGGAGGCGTGGCAGGCTTCGGTAAGAGAGCTCAAGGACCGCATACGCATCTGACGACGCGTACGCAGCCTGGGGGTATGACAGCTTACTTCTGCAGATCCCAGCCGCCGAAGGCATTCGGCAGCTGGCCGGCGGCCGTGGTCTCGAGCAGGTCGCCCTTCAGGTTGGTCAACACGACCGGCAGCTCGTTGCCGCCCAGTTCGAGGGTCACCTGGCGGCAGGCGCCGCAGGGGGCGATCGGACCGTCGGTATCGCCGATCACGGCCAGGGCCGTGAAATCGCCCGGCTTGTAGCCGTGGGCGATGGCCGAGAAGAAGGCGGTGCGCTCGGCGCAGTTGCACAAGCCATAGGACGCGTTCTCCACGTTACAGCCGCGGAAGATGCGGCCGTCCTTGCACTCGAGTGCGGCGCCGACCTTGAACTTCGAGTAGGGGGTATAGGCCAGTTCGCGTGCGGCGCGGGCTTCTTCGATGAGTTTTTCGTATTTCATGGGAACTCCAGGCCGTCGTGGTTTTTACGGACGAATGGTCTTGTAGATCATCGGCTGCGCAGCCGGCGCCTCCGCCGCGATGCGGTAAGCCGCCTGCACCTGGCGCACCGCCTGCTCCGCCGCTTCGCTGGAGCGCGCATGCACCAGCGCGATCGGCTGACCCGCATCGACCTTGTTACCGAGTTCGATCAGGTCGGTCAGGCCGACGGCGAAGTCGATCGGGTCTTGCGGACGCACGCGGCCGCCGCCCAGCGCCACCACCGCCAGGCCCAGGCCGCGGCAGTCGGTCGAGTAGGCGTAACCCGATTCCAGGGCCGGCACCGGCACCACGATCGGCGCCTTGGCCAGGTGGGTGTCCGGCTTGTCCATCAGGTCGGCAGGGCCGCCCAGGGCGGTGACCATGCGCGCGAAACGCTCGGCGGCTTCGCCCGAATCCAGGGCGTGCTGCAGCTTGGCGTGGGCTTCTTCGCCGGTCGCGGCTAGGCCCGAGATGACCAGCATCTCGGCGCACAGCGCCATCGTCACTTCGTGCAGGCGCCTTGGTCTCGACTTGCCGGTCAGGTAGTCGATCGCGACGCGCACTTCGACCGCATTGCCGGCCGCCGGGCACAAGGACTCGTTCATGCCGGTCAGGATGGCCGAAGTGCGGGTGCCTGCACCGTTGCCTACCTTGACGATCGACTCGGCCAGCTCCACCGATTTTTCGTAGGTCGGCATGAAGGCGCCGCTGCCAGCCTTGACGTCCATGACCAGGGCGTCGAGGCCCGCCGCCAGCTTCTTCGACAGGATCGAGCCGGTGATCATCGCCACCGATTCGACGGTGGCCGTGGTGTCGCGGATGCTGTAGAAGCGCTTGTCGGCCGGCGCCAGCTGGGCGGTCTGGCCGATGATGGCGACGCCGACTTCCTTCACCACCTTCTTGAACAGCTCGGGATCCGGCACCGTCGAGTAGCCCGGGATCGAATCGAATTTGTCCAGGGTGCCGCCGGTGTGGCCCAGGCCACGGCCCGAGATCATCGGCACGAAGCCGCCGCAGGCCGCGATCATCGGGCCCAGCATCAGCGAAACGACGTCGCCGACGCCGCCGGTCGAGTGCTTGTCGACCACCGGCCCCGGCAGGTTCAGCGATTTCCACTCCATGACCTGGCCGGAATCGCGCATCGCCAGCGTGAAGGCGACCCGCTCGTCCATGTTCATGTCGTTGAAGTAGACGGCCATGGCGAGGGCCGCGATCTGGCCTTCGGTGACTTCACCGTTCGGGATGCCGCGTACGAAGAACTGGATTTCTTCCTTGGTCAGGGTGCCGCCGTCGCGCTTTTTGCGGACGATTTCTTGGGGGAGGAACATGATTGCTTCCTTAAGTGTTAGCTCGTAAACGTCGTTCCCGCGGAGGCGGGAACCCAAGTTTGTTCGCGTTACGCTAGCAGAACTTGGGCTCCCGCCTGCGCGGGAACGACGGGGTAACTCAGTATTAAACGCCGTACGGAATCCAGACGTTCTTAACCTGGCTGGCGTGCTGCAGTACCGTCTTGCCGCAAGCCTGCTTGGCATCGAACCAGTCGCGGCCCTTGGCGCCGCCGGTCCAGGTGCGCTTCAGCGACTCGCTGGAGAGGCGCTCGACTTCCGCGCAACCTTCCGCCGAACCGTCGTGGCGCCACACGGCATCCACGTCGAAGTGCGAAGCCAGGGTGCGGGCCAGTTCGTCGCTGGAGCCGGTGACGATGTTCAGCGCGCCGCCCGGCAGGTCCGAGGTGTCCAGCACCTGGTACAGGTCCAGCGCCGACAGCGGATGCGCTTCCGACGGCACGGCGATCACGCGGTTGCCCAGCGCCAGCGCCGGGGCGACCAGCGAGATGAAGCCCAGCAGCGGGTTCTCGTTCGGGCAGACGATGCCGATCACGCCGACCGGCTCGTTCAGCGCCACGGTAATGCCGTGCATCGGCGGCTGGTGCGCCAGGCCGTCGTACTTGTCGGCCCAGGCGGCCCAGTAGAACAGGCGCTCGATCGAGGCCTGCACTTCGGCCGCGGCGTTCTTCGCGCCGGTCTGCTGGGCGATACGCGACGCGAATTCGTCGGCGCGCACGGCCAGGTTTTCGGCGATGTAGTACAGCACCTGGGCGCGGTTGTGGGCGGTGGCTTTCGACCAGCCGGCCGCCTTGTGCGCGGCTTCGACGGCGTTGCGGATGTCCTTGCGGTTGCCTTCGCCGATGTCGGCGATGAACTGGCCGTTGGCGCCATGGATGGCGCGGCTGTAGGCGCCGTCCGGGCGGGCCTGCTTGCCGCCGATGTAGAGCTTGGCGGTGCGGTCGACGGCGAAGGGAACGCCCTCTTCCACCGGCTTGAGCTTGCCCTTTTCAGGCGCGAGCGGCGCGGCCGGGCGGCGGTCTTCGGCCAGCGGGGTCAGGTACTCGTACATGCCCTCCTTGCCGCCTTCGCGGCCGAAGCCCGATTCCTTGTAACCGCCGAAGCCGCAGGCGGCGTCGAACTGGTTGGCGGTGTTGATCCACACCACGCCGGCCTTGATGGCGGGCGCGACGTCCAGCGCCAGGCTGATCGACTCGGTCCACACGCAGGCGGCCAGGCCGTAGACGGTGTTGTTGGCCAGCTGGACCGCTTCACCCGGGGTGCGGAAGCTCATCGCCACCAGCACCGGGCCGAAGATTTCGGTCTGGGCCACGGCGGCCGAGGTCGAGGCGCCGGTGATCAGGGTCGGCAGGTACCAGGAGCCGGCAACCGGCATGTCGCAGCTCGGCTGCCAGATTTCGCAACCCTCGGCGCGGGCAGATTCCACCAGGCCGGTGATGCGCTGCTGCTGTACCGGATCGACCAGCGCGCCGATGTCGTTCGACTTGTCCAGCGGCGAGCCGACGCGCAGGTTCTGCATGCGCGCCTTGACCTTGGCGATGAAGCGCGGGTAGACCGATTCCTGCACCAGCAGGCGCGAGCCTGCGCAGCAGACCTGGCCCTGGTTGAACCAGATCGAATCCACGAGACCTTCGACGGCGGCGTCCAGGTCCGCGTCTTCGAAGACGATGAAGGGCGACTTGCCGCCCAGTTCCAGAGACAGCTTCTTGCCGGTGCCGGCGGTGGCCTTGCGGATGATGCGGCCCACTTCGGTCGAGCCGGTGAAGGCCAGCTTGTCGATGCCCGGGTGGTTGACGATGGCTTCGCCCACGCGGCCGTCGCCGGTGACGATGTTGACCACGCCGGCCGGCACGCCGGCCTGCTGGCAGATCTCGGCGAACAGCAGTGCGCTCAAGGACGTGAACTCGGCCGGCTTGAAGACGATGGTGTTGCCGGCTGCGAGCGCAGGCGCGATTTTCCACGCCAGCATCAGCAGCGGGAAGTTCCACGGCACGATCTGGCCGACCACGCCGACGGCACGGTAGTCGGCGAATTCTTCCGACTGCAGCTGGGCCCAGCCGGCGTGATGGTAGAAGTGGCGCGCGGCCAGCGGCAGGTCGGCATCGCGGGTTTCGCGGATGGTCTTGCCGTTGTCCAGGGTCTCGAGCACGGCGAACAGGCGCGAGTGCTTCTGCAGCAGGCGGGCGATCGCGTACAGGATCTTGGCGCGGCCGTGGCCGCCCATGGCGACCCAGAGCGGCTGGGCGCGGCGTGCGGCTTCGACGGCGCGGTTGACGTCGTCCGAGGTGGCTTGCGTCACCTGGGCAAGTTCGTTGCCGTCGGCCGGATTGAAGGAACCGAAGGTGTCAAGGGCTTCAGTCCAGGCGTTGTCGATGAACAGGCCGAAACGGCGGCCATGCTGGTCCAGCCACGCTTGCGCTTCCTTGGTGCTTTCGGGTGCGGGACCGTAATCCATAGTTTGCAGAATCTCTTTGATAGTAGGCATGACGAATCCGTGAAATCTTAGGGTTGCGCGTGGCGGTGGGCGGCYGAGTAGTAGCCGGTCACGTGGTGCTCGAGCTGGCGCTCGATGTCGGTCAGCAGGCTGGATGCGCCGATGCGGAACAGGTGCGGCTGCAGCCATTCGTTACCCAGCTCTTCCTTCATCACGGTCAGGTACTGCAGCGCGGATTTCGCGGTGCTCACGCCGCCCGCCGGCTTGTAGCCGACCTTGAAGCCGGTACGTTCGTAGTATTCGCGGATCGCACGCACCATCACCAGCGACACCGGGATGGTCGCGTTCACGCCTTCCTTGCCGGTCGAGGTCTTGATGAAGTCGGCGCCGGCCATCATGCAGACCCAGGATGCCTWGGCCACGTTTTCCAGGGTGACCAGGTCGCCGGTCGCCAGAATGGCTTTCACGTGGGCTTCGCCGCAAGCCTGGCGGTAGGCCAGCATCTCGTCGTACAGCGCCTGCCAGTTACCGGTCAGGACGTGCTGGCGGGTGATCACGATGTCGATCTCGGTCGCGCCCGCGGCCACCGACAGTTCGATCTCGCGCAGCTTGGTTTCCATGCTCGACAGGCCGGCCGGGAAGGCGGTCGACACCGCGGCGATCGGCAGTCGGCCTTTCAGGACCTGCACCGCCGGGGTGATCATCTCGTGATACACGCAGACGGCGCCGGTGGTCAGCGAGTCCAGGCCCAGTGCCTGCATCAGGTCGGTGCGCAGCGGACGCATCGCCTTCATGCACAGGCGCTCGACGCGGCCCGGGGTATCGTCGCCGGACAGGGTGGTCAGGTCGATGCATTCGATCGCCTTGACCAGCCAGGCGGCCTGGTAGTCCTTCTTGACCGTGCGGCGGTTCGCCAGGCTGGCGGCGCGGCGGTCGGCGGCGTTGCGGTTGACCTTGAGGTGGTTGATCCAGCCCAGGTCGAGGCCGGTGGCCGTGTTACGCGCAGTGATAATTTTAGAATCGAGGTTCGGGCTCATAGCACAGCAGTTCCGTTCGAGAGAGGTTTGACGCCGAGGTGTTTGGCGAGCGTTGCGCCGATATCGGAGAAGGTGTCGGCCACCGGCAGTTCCTTCGCGGGCGCGGCCGGGCCGAAGAACAGCATCGGGATGTGTTCGCGGGTGTGGTCGGAGCCGGGCCAGGTCGGGTCGCAGCCGTGGTCGGCGGTGATCACGACCAGGTCGCCGGGCTGAAGCTTGGCCATGAATTCGGGCAGGCGCGCGTCCAGCTCGTGCAGCGCGTTCGAGTAACCGGCGACGTCGCGGCGATGGCCGAAGTGCATGTCGAAGTCGACGAAGTTCACGAAGGTCAGCGACTTGTCGCCGGCGGTGTCCGCGACTTCCAGCAGGCGGTCGAACAGCGCCATATTGTCGGCGCCCTTGATCAGTTGGGTCACGCCCTGGCCGGCGAAGATATCGCTGATCTTGCCGAGCGCGATGACCTCGCCGCCGGCGTCCTTGACGTGGTCCAGCAGGGTCGGCGCGACCGGCGGCACGGCGTAGTCGTGACGGTTGCTGGTGCGCTTGTAATCACCGTTTGCGCCGGTGAAGGGACGCGCGATCACGCGGCCGATATTGTAGGGCTTGACCAGCTCGTACGCGGCTTCGCAGACTTCGTACAGGCGCTCGAGGCCGAAGTGTTCTTCGTGCGCGGCGATCTGCAGCACCGAGTCGGCCGAGGTGTACAGGATCGGCTTGCCGCTGGCGACGTGCTCGTCGCCCAGCTCGTTGATGATGGTGGTGCCGGAAGCGTGGCAGTTGCCCAGCCAGCCCGGTACGCCCGTCAGCTCCTGCAGTTTATCCGTCAGCTCTTTCGGGAAGCTCGGCACGGTCTTGGGGAAGTAGCCCCAGTCGAACAGCACCGGCACGCCGGCGATTTCCCAGTGGCCGCTCTGGGTGTCCTTGCCGGTCGACTGCTCGCGGGCGACGCCCCAGGCGCCGCTGAAGCCGTCGCGTTTCTCGAAGCCGGCCGGCCATTCGCCGCTGGCTTTATGCGCCGCGGCGCCGAGGCCGATGGTTTCCAGGGTCGGCAGCGACATCGGCTTGCCTTCCCTGGCGGCCCATTCGGCGATGTGGCCGAGGGTGTTGGCGCCGGTGTCGCCGTACTTGCCGGCGTCGGGCAGTGCGCCGAGGCCGAAGGAGTCAAGCAGGAGGATGAATGCGCGTGACATATAGTTATCTCACATAGAAATTGCTAGCTCGTCGCCCCCGCGAAGGCGGAGGTCCAAGTTTGCCTGCGTTTCGACTGCTCGACAAACTTGGGTCCCCGCCTGCGCGGGGACGACGTATTAGGCGTTAGCGGTCGTACCCAGACGTTCAATAAACGCGTGCATCAACGCCACCAGATCCTTGGCCGCCACCGCAGCATACTTCAGGGTCTGCTCGTGCGACAGCGGGAACGGGGTCAGGCCTTCGGCCAGGTTGGTGATGGCGGAGACGCCGGCGACTTTCAGGCCGCAGTGGCGGGCGGCGATCACTTCCGGGACCACCGACATGCCGACCACGTCGGCGCCCATGGTGCGGAAGGCGCGGATCTCGGCCGCGGTTTCGAAGTGCGGGCCCGGGGTCGACAGGTAGACGCCTTCGTGCAGGGTGATGCCCTTCTCTTTCGCCACGGTCTTCACCAGTTCGCGGGTGTCAAGGTCATAGGCGTTGGCCATGCTGAAGAAGCGCGGGCCGAAGCGGTCGTCGTTCGGGCCGGCCATCGGGCTGCCCGGCAGCAGGTTGATGTGGTCGGAAAGCAGCACGATGCTGCCGGCGTCCACTTCCGGACGCAGCGAACCGGCCGCGTTGGTCACGAACAGCAGTTCGCAACCCATCAGTTTCAGGGTACGGACAGCGGAAGTCATCACGCTGGCGCCGTAGCCTTCATAGAAGTGGCCGCGGCCCTTCATGCAGGCGACCGGCACGCCGGCCAGGGTGCCCAGCACCAGTTCGCCGGCGTGGCCGTGCACGGTGCTGATCGGGAAGCCAGGCAGGTCGGCGTAGCTGATCGCCACCGCGTCCGTCATCTGCTCGGCCAGCACGCCGAGACCGGAGCCGAGGATGAGCGCCACACGCGGCGTGAAACCGGGCTTGCGGGCACGGATGACGTCGGCGGCTTCGAATGGGGTGTTGCTGAGCATGGATGGCTTCCTTGTGATATTCGCTGGATTGGGCTTATTGCGGGTATTCGTGCTGGCAGACCGGAGAAGCTGAAAGAGCGTCAGGCGCTCAAGGTGTTGCACAGAAAGCGGGAGCCCGGTGCACCAAATAAATCAAACTATGCATTATCGTGGATTGGTATGGCAAATACCAAATTTTTGCTCGATTTATATGTAGAAGGTATAAATGGGCTATGCTGCATGTTAGCCCCCGGAGACAGCCTCGGATTGACGCCGACCAAACAAGTGTTTAAGATTAAAAACAATTGTTTATAGCCTCCTTGAATCGGAACCACCGTGAGCGAACACTCAAAAAAACAACAGTTGCTTGAGCTGATCCGCGCGAACCCCTTTATTTCGCAGCAGGATCTGGCTGCCAGCCTGGGGCTGTCGCGCTCGGCCGTGGCCGGCTATATCGCCGGCCTGATCCGCGAACGCAAGCTGCTGGGACGCGCCTACGTGCTGCCGGACCGCCGTCCCGTCACCTGCATCGGCGCGGCCAACCTCGACCGCAAGCTGCGCTCGCTGGCCGGCATCGCCATGCACACCTCGAACCCCGCCATCCAGAGCGAATCCTTCGGCGGCGTCGCCCGCAACATCGCCGAAAACCTCGCGCGCATGGGCACGCCGGCCGCCCTGCTGACCGCGACCGGCAAGGACAGCTCGGGCGCCGCCCTGCTCGCCCACGCAAAAAGCCTCGGCATCGACCTGGGGGGCACGCTGCAGCTGCCCGACCTCGCCAGCGGCACCTATACCGCGGTGCTGGACCAGGATGGCGAGATGGTGGTCGCGCTGGCCGACATGGCCCTCTACGACCGCCTCGATCGCGCCTTCGTCGACAGCTGCCAGGCCCGGCTCGCGACCAGCGCGCTGGTGGTGGCCGACCTCAACCTGCCGCTCGACACGGTCGACGCCGTGATCGCCGGAGCGCGCCGTGCCGAGGTGCCGCTGGTGCTGGTGGCGGTGTCGGAGCCGAAGATGGCGCGCCTGCCGCGCGACCTGTCGGGCGTGCGTCTCTTGATCCTGAACCGCGGCGAACTCGCGGCACGGGTCGGGCGCGAGCTCTCCAGCGAAACCGAGCTCGACGCCGCGATGGCCGAAGTGCGGGCCCAGGGCGCGCGCGACCTGATCGTGACGCGCGGCGCCGATGGCGTGCTGTTCACGCGCGGCGGCACGGGTGAGGACCAGATCGTCCGCCTGTACGCGCCCGGCACCGACGTGGTCGACGTCACCGGCGCCGGCGACGCCTTCGCGGCCGCCGTGTGCTGGTCGCTGGTCCACGACGGCGAAGACCTCGAACTGGCCTGCCGGCGCGGCCTGAAACTGTCGGCGCTGACCCTCGGCGTGACCGAGACGGTGCATCCGCGCCTCGGCCCGGACACTCTTACGAACATGAACCTCCAGGACTGACCATGCAAGCCTTTCTCCAGTTTTCTCCCGAAGTGCAGGCCGCCCGCGCCGCCGGCAAACCCGTCGTCGCCCTCGAGTCGACCATCATCTCGCACGGCATGCCCTACCCGCAGAACGTGCAGACCGCGCGCGAAGTCGAGCAGGTGATCCGCGACGCCGGCGCGGTGCCGGCCACCATCGCCATCATCGACGGCCGCATCTGCATCGGCCTGTCCGACGACCAGCTCGAGCAGCTGGGCCAGTCGACGGACGCGATCAAGGTGAGCCGCCGCGACCTGGCCTACGTCCTGGCCACCAGAAAGCTCGGCGCCACCACCGTCGCCGCCACCATGATCTGCGCGAAGCTGGCCGGCATCGAAGTCTTCGTCACCGGCGGCATCGGCGGCGTGCACCGCGGCGCCGAGACCAGCTTCGACATCTCGGCCGACCTGCAGGAACTGGCCCGGACCGGCGTCGCCGTGGTCTGCGCGGGCGTCAAGTCCATCCTCGACATCGGCCTGACCCTCGAATACCTCGAGACCCACGGCGTGCCGGTGGTGAGCGTGGGCCAGGCGGCCTTCCCCGCCTTCTTCACGCGCGACAGCGGCTTCAAGGCCGACTTCCAGCTCGACACGCCGGAAGAACAGGCGCGCTTCATCCGCACCAAGTGGCAGCTCGGCCTGGAGGGCGGCGTGGTGGTCAGCAATCCGGTGCCGGAAGTCTCGTCGATGAAGAACGAGGAGATCGATGCCATCATCGCCCAGGCCCTGGCCGAAGCGGCGCAGCAGGGCGTGAAGGGCAAGCTCGTCACGCCCTTCCTGCTGGCGCGCATCAAGGAACTGACGGGCGGCCGCAGCCTGGCCACCAACATCGCCCTGGTCAAGCACAACGCCCTGGTCGGCGCCAAGCTGGCCGTGGCGCTGCACGCCACCCATTAACGACAGCCTGACGGGTTCTCCATGTCGATCGACCTGAAGCAGTTGAAGTATTTCCTCGCGGTGGCCGAAGAGAAAAGCTTCAGCCGCGCCGCCGAGCGCCTGCACATCTCGCAACCGCCGCTCTCGCAGCAGATCATGAAGCTGGAGAGCGAGCTGGGGGTGCGCCTGTTCGCGCGCACCACCCGCAGCTTCGAGCTGACGGTGGCCGGCAAGGCCTTCATGCAGGAAGCCTCGGACCTGCTGGGGCGGATGCGGATGGCGGTCGACACCATCCGCCAGATCGACCGCGGCGAGGTCGGGCGCCTGCGCGTGGGCATCGTCGGCTCGGCGATGTGGGGCCCGATACCCGGCCTGCTGGAACAGTTCCAGAGCCAGTTCCCGCGCGTGACCTGGACCATCCACGAACTCGGCCCGAACGAGCAGTGGGACGCCCTGCGCGGAAAACAGATCGACGTCGGCTTCTGGCGCGAGCCGAAGCGCGACGAGGACGAACTGAAGCACGCCGGCCTGCGCCAGGACCTGTGCTTCCAGGAGAACTACTGCGTGGCGGTGAACGTCCAGCATCCGCTGGCGCGCAAGGACCGCATCGAGCTCACCGACATCGCCGGCGAGCCGCTGCTGATCCTGCACCTGGACCAGTCGGCTGAGCCGCGCTACCTGATCCAGTGCTGCGTGAACGCCGGCTTCCAGCCGACCATCTTCCAGGAGGCGGCCGAGCCGCAGACCCTGCTGGCGATGGTGGGCGCGGGCCTGGGCGTGGCCCTGATGCCGGAGACCACCGGCCGGATCGGCTGGCCGGGCGTGCGCTTCCTGCCGATCAGGGACATTCCGCCGTCGGCGAACCTGTACATCACCTATCCGATCCAGGACGACGCGCCGGTGGTGCGGGCCTTCCTGAAGATCGTGAATCCGGAAGGCGAATCCTAGGAATCGATCCCGGTAGGGATAGGCTCCACTCAAGCCGGCGGACTGGCCGCATCCATCAGGTTCGTCCGCAGATTGACGATGGCCTTCTGCAGGGTCCGGAACTCTTCCGGGGTCAAGCCCGCGGCCCTGGCCGTGACCTCGCGGTAGTCGAAGGCTTTTTCCCGCAGCTGGCGTCCGGCCTCGGTCAGGGACACCCGCACGCTGCGCTCATCCTCCGCGTCGCGCTCGCGGCGCACATATCCCATCGCTTCCAGGCGCTTGAGCATCGGCGTGAGCGTGCTCGGCTCCAGGAACAGGTTTTCGCTGAGCCCCTTGACCGTCTGCCGGTCCTGTTCCCAAAGTGCGATGATGGTCACGTACTGGGGGTAAGTCAGCCCCAGCTGCTCCAGCACCGGCCGGTAGACGCGTGAATAGGCCAGGTTGGTCGAGTAAATGGCAAAGCACATGAAGTCGCCGAGTTTTGCGGCGTCCTTGCGCTTCCGATCGTCCTTGCTCATTTGACATCCCCGAAAAATAATTATCGCGATAACGATTATCGTACTTGAAAAGCGCGGAGGCTTCGTATAAATTTACGATCATAATAATTATCGTCATAAGTAATTCCAGAAAGTTCTCCTTCAACCGCCATCGGAGTCAAGCATGAGCAAGCACGACAAGCAGTCCAGCATCCGCAGCCTGGCAGCGGCAGCCGCCCTGGCCGCCGCATCCTTCGCCCTGCCCGGCGCGGCGCAAGCGGCAAGGCCGGCGCCCGGCTTCGCCTCGATCAAACAGGTGGACGCGGGCGTCCTGAATGTCGGCTACGTGGACGAAGGTCCGGCCACGGGTCCCGTCGTGATCCTCCTGCACGGCTGGCCCTACGACATCCACAGCTACGTCGACGTCGTGCCCCTGCTGACCAGGGCCGGCTATCGCGTGATCGTGCCCCACCTGCGCGGTTATGGCAGCACCCGCTTCCTCGACGCCCACGCCGTCCGCAACGGCGAACCGGCGGCGCTCGCGGCCGACGTGGTCGCGCTGATGGATGCGCTGAAGATCGACCGCGCCATCCTGGCCGGCTACGACTGGGGCGCGCGCACGGCGGACATCGTCGCCGCCCTGTGGCCGCAGCGCGTCAAGGGCCTGGTCTCGGTGAGCGGCTACCTGATCGGCAGCCAGGAAGCGGGAAGGCAGCCGCTGCCGCCYGCCGCGGAACAGCAGTGGTGGTACCAGTTCTACTTCGCCACCGAGCGCGGCCGGGTCGGCTACGAGAAGAACCGCCACGATTTCGCCAAACTGATCTGGCAGACCGCCTCGCCCCGCTGGCACTTCGACGACGCCACCTTCGAGCGCAGCGCCGCCTCGCTGGACAATCCGGACCACGCCGCCATCACGATCCACAACTACCGCTGGCGGCTCGGCCTGGCGGAGGGAGAAGCGAAATACGCGGGGCTGGAAGCCAGCCTTGCCGCATCGCCGGCCATCACGGTCCCGACGATCACCCTGGAGGGCGACGCCAACGGCGCGCCGCATCCGGAGCCGGCGGCTTACGCGAAGCGCTTCACCGGCAAGTACAGACATGAACTCATCCGCGGCGGCATCGGCCACAACCTGCCGCAGGAAGCGCCGCGCGCCTTCGCCGACGCCGTGATCGACGTCGACCATCTCTGAGACGGAGAGCAGACCCGCCATGTTCGAATTCAAACGCTTGCTGCGCCATCCCCTGCGTTGGCTGTCCGGCGCCGTCCTTGCAGCGGCCGCCGCCGGCGCCGCCTTCTCGATGATGATGCCGGCGGCCGGCGCGGCCGGCGCGGCCGATACCGGCTACCGCAGCGGCTTGCCGGTACTCGGCGCCCTGCCGCCGCTGGACGGCGCCGTGACCTGGCTGAACTCCCCTGCCCTCAGCGGCAAGGCTTTGCAGGGCAAGGTGGTGCTGGTCGATTTCTGGACCTATTCCTGCATCAACTGCATCCGCACCTTGCCCTACCTGCGCGCCTGGGAACGGAAATACCGTGACCAGGGCCTGGTCGTGGTCGGCGTCCACACGCCGGAGTTCGACTTCGAGAAGGAGATCGCGAACCTCAACCAGGCCCTTGCGCGCTTCATGATCGACTACCCGGTGGCCGTGGACAGCGACAGGCGCATCTGGACCGCCTTCCGCAACAACGCCTGGCCCGTGTTCTACATTGCCGACGCCCGCGGCCGGCTGCGCGCGCGTGTCGTCGGCGAAGGCAACTACGAGAAGACGGAACGCATCATCCAGTCCCTGCTGGCGGAAGCGGGCAAGGCCGGCGCGCCGGACACCCTCGTCACGCCGCGCGCCGCCGGCGAACAGTCCGCCCCCGACCTCGCGCACCTGGGGTCCGGCGAAACCTATGTAGGCTATGCGCAGGCGTCCAATCTGGCCGGTGGCGGGCAGCTCGAACGCGATGCGCCGCACGATTACGCGAGGACGGAGGTCGGATCGAACCAGTGGAGCCTCGTCGGCAACTGGACCGTCGGCGCCGAGCGCGCCCGCCTGAACCACGCGGACGGCAGCATCGTCCACCGCTTCAGTGCGCGCGACCTGCACCTGGTGCTGGGACCGGGACCCGGCGGCAAGCCGGTGCGCTTCCAGGTACGCATCGACGGCCGCGCGCCCGGAGCGGATCACGGTTCGGACACCGACGTCGACGGCAACGGCAGCATCGGCGATACGCGGCTCTACCAGCTCGTCAGGCAGTCCGGCGCCGTGAAGGAACACCTGTTCGAGATCCGCTTCCTCGACGCCGGCGCCAGCGCCTTCGCGTTCACCTTCGGCTAATCACCTTCGGCCGTGCAGTACGACCTGGTGGAGCAGGTGCAGGTGGGCGTGTTCAGGCCTTGAAGGGCGCGCACCTTGCCCGTTTTACAGCGAGGGCTTCACGGTTTCCTTTGCCTTGCGATCCGCCTGCACCAGTTCGGAAGGCCGGGGATCGTAAAGCTCGACCTTCGTCGACGTGATCCGGAGGCGGGCCCCGGCCGAGAGGCCACTATCGTCCTGGCACGCCGGACCGCCTGGCCACGATGGATGGGGGCTTTCGCACCACTCCGGGTCCGGTCCCATCTGGATGATGTTCGTCGGCTCGCCGTACTTGGCAATGGCGTTGGCGCGCAATGCCTTTACGTTGTCGTTATTCCAGGGCATTTCATAAATCACCCTTTCGACCACAATCGCGCCGCCTGGAATCGCCCGGACGTGGACCGAGGTTTTACCGGCCGGCGCTTCACAGTGCATATACAGCTTGTACTTTTTCCCTGGAAGGTAGGGATTCGGCTCGGCGAACGGTGTCACATCGAATTTGCCGTGGTCGCGCTGGCACTTCGCTTGCAAGGCGGCCGTGGCTTCGCTGGGGCTCATCCCCAGCCTGACACCGCCGAGATCGAAGGCCCTGACGTCCGTTGCCGATGCAAGGCCGCTCAAGAGCATCGCGGACAAGAATACTGCGGTTTTTTTCATCAATCTGATTCACGCTTGAAAAAGTTGCCTCAAGGAACATTCTAAGCGATGCAAGCGCGTAATATGTCGCCTATTGCTTACAGAACGATGAAAGGCCACACGTGCATACGAATCTGAGCGCTGCTCAATCCGACTTTCTCTACAATTTGTACCTGGTGCTGCGCGAAGCGCCGTTGTCGGTGCACGGACGTTACCGCACCTTCGAGACCGCCGCCGTCGATATGCGCCCCTGGCACGTCGAGGCCATTTCGCTCGATGCGCTCAGGCACCTGGTAAAAGAGCGCAAGCCAAAGGGACTCCGGCGCGGTCACAGGATGGCGCGCAAGGATCGTGGCAAACACTTGTTCGCCGAGGGCGCCCCGGTCATGACCAAGGACGAGATGCTGCACTTCTTCTTCGAAAACGACCTTGTCACCCTGGTCACCGGCCCCGAAAACGGAAAGGATGGCATTGCACATTGGTCGGCGCAGATTCCGGTACCGGAAGGCCGCCTGAAGGGCGGATCTTATTCCCCTCGCGTCAATCGCGAGGATCTGGACTGGGCTGAAGGCGAGCTGCGCCGTTATGTAGCTGGCCAGCTGGCCGCCGCGGCCTGACCGCTTTCGAGCCCGAGGCGGGTTCCCGGCGCACTCAATGCGTCGCCCCACCCGCCAGCGCCACGTCGGCGTCCACTGACAGCGCCACCTCGACCGCAATCCGCAAGCCCGCCACGACCTCCTCCAGTGCCATCGACGGCGTCGGTTCGGGCCAGGCCGCGGCCTGCTCGGGCAGGAAGGGCACGTGGATGAAACCGGCCTTCACGCCCTGGCCGCGCAGGTGGTGCATCAGCGCATAGAAGACGTGATTGCAGACGAAGGTGCCGGCGGTCTGCGACACGCCCGCCTTCAGGCCCTGCTCGCGCATCGCCGCCACCATGGCCTTGATCGGCAGGGTCGTGAAGTAAGCGGCCGGGCCGTCCGCGACGATCGGCGCGTCGATCGGCTGCTGTCCGGCGTTGTCGAGGAAGCGCGCGTCGTCGACGTTGATGGCGATGCGCTCCATCGAGATCTCCGGACGCCCGCCGGCCAGCCCCACCGCGATCGCGATGTCGGGGCGGACTTCGTCGACGAAGCCGAGCAGCGCCTCGGCGGCGCGGCCGAATACGCAGGGCAGCAGGCGCACCTCGACCTTGAAACCATCGCCGGACCAGCCCTCCAGCAGGCGCACGGCTTCCCATGCCGGGTTGATGGAGGCGCCGTTGAAGGGCTCGAATCCGGTGAGCAGGACAGTTTTCATGAGCTTATCGATACATCAGGAAGTAGAGCAGGACGATATTCGCCAGCAGCAACGGCAGCGCGGTCGGCAGCTGGGCCTTGATCACGGCGTTCTTGTCCGGCAGCTCGAGCAGGGCCGCCGGGACGATGTTGAAGTTGGCGGCCATCGGCGTCATCAGGGTGCCGCAATAGGCGCTGAACATGCCGATCGCCGCCATCACGGCCGGATTCGCATGATACACCCCGACCAGTATCGGAATCCCGATGCCGCCGGCGATGACCGGGAAGGCGGCGAAGCCGTTGCCCATCACGACCGTGAACAGCGCCATCCCGATGCAGAAGGCGGCGCAGGCGACCAGGCGCGAATCCATCGGAATATACGAGGTCGTGATGTAGGCCACGGCCTTGCCGACGCCGGCCTCGGAAAACAGCAGCCCGAGCACGGCCAGCATATGCGGCAGCACCACCGCCCAGCCCATCGCGTCGATCAGGCGGCGCGCCTCGCGCACGCCCTGCAGCGGCGTGGCGCGCGTCAGCCAGCAGGCCAGCGCCAGGGCCACGATGGAGCCGCAGCCCATGCTCACCAGGGTCAGGTTCTTCGGATCGAGCAGCGGCGCGCTGTAGGCTCCCAGGTCGATGCGTACGTCCTTCAGCAGGGTCGAGCCGATCATCGTCACCACCGGAATCGCGAGCGCCGGCACCAGCAGCCTGTGGCCGAGCCGGGCCGCGCTGGCGCGGCGCGCGTCTTCCGGCGGCGGATTCGCCTTCCCTCCCCGCACCAGGCCGACGCCCGCCACCAGCGCCATCGCGACCATGAGCAGGCCGGTGACGGCCGGCGGCGTGCGCCCGCCCGCCAGGTAGAGCAGCGCGTACAGGCCCCAGAACAGCGCGCTCGTGAAGCGGAGCGGATTGCTGCGGTCGCGCAGGTTCATGATGGCCGTGGCCGCGAACAGCAGGCCGACCAGCACGTAAAAATCGTCGAGCGCGAGGATCATTGCGTGACTCCGTCGGCCACGTGGCGCGGCCTGCCCGTGCAGCGCAGGATGCGGGCATCGAGCCGGCGCAGGTTCCAGGCGTGGATCAGGAAGGCCGTGACCGCGGTCGGGATGCCCCACATCGCCATGCGCAGGGGATCGACTTCGAGCCCTTCGGCGCGCAGGATGGTCTGCATCAGCACGATGGCGCCGAAGGCCACGAACACGTCTTCGCCGAAGAACAGGCCGACGTTGTCGGTGGCGGCGCTCATCGCGCGGATGCGCTGGCGCATCGCCTCGTCCAGGTTGGCGCCGCGCGCTTCGGCGGCCGCCTCGGCCATCGGCGCCAGCAGCGGCCTCACCATGTTCGGATGACCGCCGAGGCTGGTCAGGCCAAAGGCGGCGGCGAGTTCGCGCACCAGCAGGTAGACCGTCAGCAGGCGCCCGGTGGTGGCGGAGCGGATCTTCGCGATGCTGGCCTGGGCGTGCTCGCGCAGCCCGGCGCGCTCGAGCAGGCCGATCGCGGCCAGCGGCAGCAGCAATATCAAGGGCAGGTTGCGGGTCTTGACGAAAGCGGTGCCGAGCGATTCCAGCAGGTGGACGAGGGACAGGCCGCCGGCCAGCCCGGTCACGCCGCAGGCGGCGATCACGACCAGCACCGGATTGGCGCGCAGCAGGAATCCGGCGACGACAACGGCAATGCCGAGCAGCGGCCACAGGTTGACAGCGGTGTGCATGGGTCTCCGTATGGATTTTTTTATCGTGGAGATATTACCTCAGCATAGGGCGCGTCCAACGAATGGATGAGATCCGCCATCGCAGCCCGCGCCGCCGTGGCTTTTACATCGGAAGAACGGCCACTGCATGAACGCGCCACTCCCGCATTGCGTGTGCACATGACAAGGCGGCGCCCACCCGCTATGCTCGGTGGGTCATCCAAGGGAGGCAGCCATGAATTCGCTATTACGCAGAGTCTCGCTGCTGGCCGCGCTCGGCCTCGCCAGTTGCGGCGGCGACATCGGCATCGGCATCGGGGTCGTCTGGCACGACGGTCCCCAGTACCCGTGGCCCAACCACCCCGACTGGCCCAGCTGGCCCGACCGGCCGCAGGGCGCGACCGGACTCTTCCCCATTGCCGGGGACGTCTGCGGCGTCTGCGGCGGTTCGAAGGACGGCACCGGGTCGGCGGCCCGCTTCAATGCGCCGGAAGRCATCGCCGCCGACACCGCCGGCAACCTGTATGTGGCGGAGCCGGCCAGCGCGACCGTCCGCAAGGTCACGCCCCAGGGCGCGGTCACGACCCTGGCCGGCGCCCTCGGCGCGGTCGGCTATGCGGACGCCAACGGCGGCGCGGCGCGCTTCAACGGACCGAGCCGGCTGGCGGCGGATTCCCAGGGCAATGTGTATGTGACCGACACCGGCAACTCGGTGGTGCGCAAGATCACGGCGGCCGGCCTGACCGGCACGGTGGCCGGCAACGGCACCTGCGGCAGCGTCGACGGGCGCACGACGTCCGCCCAGTTCTGCAATCCGAAGGGCATTGCGCTGGACCGCCGCGGCAATCTGTGGATCGCGGATACCGGCAACCACACGGTGCGCCGCATCGATATCGACGGCAAGGTCAGCACCGTGGCCGGCTCGCCGGGCGTGTGCGGCAGCGCGGACGGGCGCGGCGGCGCAGCCCGCTTCTGCAATCCGCAGGACGTCGGCGTCGACGAATGGGACAACGTCTATGTGGTCGACACCGGCAATTCGACCGTCCGCATGATCAAGACCGACGGGACGGTATCGACCCTGGCGGGCCAGGCCGGCCAGTGCGGGGCGGTGGACGGCAGCAGCACCGTGTCGCGGCTGTGCGCGCCGAGCGGCATCGCGGTCGAGGGCAACGACTTGTATATCGCGGACACCGGCAACGCCACCATCCGCAGGATCAACCTCGACAACGTGACCAGCACGGTGGCGGGCGTGGCCGGCCGCCAGGGCATCCAGCTGGGCGCCCTGCCCGGCGGCCTGGACCGGCCGATCGGGGTAGCGCGCGCACCGGACGGCTCGTTCGCGCTCACGACCCATAACCTGGTCGTGAAGCTGCTGCCGGCGAAATAAGTTTTACTCGGGCCGGACAGGATTGCTGGCATCCTTGCCCACCACCGTGGTCCAGGGACGCACGCGCCAGCTCGTCACCAGGCCCTGGACGACGTAGGGGTCGGTCTTGGCGAAGCGTTCGGCGACTTCCGGCGAGTCGCCGCTGAACAGCAGGACGGCGGTGTCGGCCGGATCGGCCAGGGCGCCGGCGATCACGAGTTCGCCGCGCTGCTCGGCCTCCCAGGCCAGTTTCAGGTGTTCGTTGCGGAATTCGCCGCGGCGCGCCAGGTAATCGGGCGCCAGTTCATACATCAGCAGGTAGTGCACGGAGTCTCCCAGACATGGATTCGACAAGACCGGGGCATCTTAACGCATCCCAATGCGGGCCGGCCGGAGGCTGGCAGCATGGCGCCCATGAAACGACATCACATCACACTGGGCGCACGCACGACGGCCGACGGCGTCGTCACCTCGGCCTCGAGCTTCATGTCGATCGACGGCGCCCGCATCGCCCTCGAAGGCGATGAGATCAGCTGCCATGGCTGCGGCGGCACCGGCACCATCCAGTGCACCGGGCCGCGCACGCAAGAGCGCTTCAACGACAGGCTGGTGGCGCTGGAGGGTGACCTGTGCATCTGCAACTGCGCGACGCCGCCGACACTCCTCCCCAGCCAGGGCTCGCGCTACCAGACGGTCGAGGACACGGCGGCCTGAGCAGGCCCTGCCCTGTAGCTTTGCGCCAGCCATGCTATCGTTGCGACATGGCAACGTCGCTTGGGTAATTACTCCGCTTCTATGGCTTTGTACCTCAGCGCACAGAACGTTTCAGGATGGCAGAGGTAGACTAGTAGCATGGACACCAGGAAAAAAGTAGCGGCAGGGATGGCTGGCTTTGCCAGCATGCTGTGGCTGGGCCTCACGGCTGCGGTCGCGGCCAACCAGCGCCGCCTCGTGTTCAATCCTACCGTCGAGCGCGAAGTCAAAAGCCCGCGCAGCAGCGGCCACCGCACCCGTCCCGTGGTGTTGCGCGCCGCCGACGGCACCCGTCTCTGCGGCTGGCTGATGACCCCGCAGATCCCTGGCCCGCATCCGGCCGTCGTCTATTTCGGTGGCCGCTCCGAGGAAGTCTCCTGGGTGGTGCGCGATGCCGGCAAGCTCTTCCCCAACATGGCCGTGCTGGCCGTGAATTACCGCGGCTACGGCGATTCGCATGGCGACCCGGACGAGATCCACATGGTCGAAGACGGCTGCATGCTGTTCGACTGGATGGCCGCACGCGCCCACGTGGACGCACGCCGCATCGCCGTGGTCGGTCGCAGCCTGGGTTCCGGCGTCGCCGTGCAGGTGGCGAAGGAGCGTCCGGCGCATTCGGTGGTCCTGATCACGCCCTACGATTCGATCCTGGCGATCGCCAAGCGCAAGTTCCGCGTGATGCCGATCGAGTACATGCTGCGCCACCGCTTCGAGTCGATCAAATATGCGCCCGCCCTGAAGGCGCCGACTTATGTATTGCGCGCGGAAAGCGACGACGTGGTGCCGCATTCGCATACCGACCAGCTGGTGGCCAAGCTGGCCCAGTTGTGCGGAGACGACATCGTGCCCGGCTCGGACCACATGGACATCCCCTACCTGGAAGGCACCCAGAGCCGCATCGCCGGCTTCCTGAGCTCCCAGTTCGCCAAACCGCTGGAACAGGCCGCGGCGGCGGGTAGTCGCGCGCCTGACGCGGCGCCGGCAAGCGCCGCATCGAGCGCGCCGATTCCGGCGCCTGTCATCGCCTCCGTCGCTACCGATGGCGCGCCGGCGCCTCTCATTCCCGCTCCCGTCGCGGCGATTGCCGTCACGGCCACCCTCCTTCCCAACCCGGCCGATGCCATCCCGCTGCCCGCCATGGACGCCAGTCCCAACCTGGCCGCACTGCCGATCCAGGTAGCCGTCAAGTAAGCGACAGTAAGCGACAAGCCGGCGCGCATCAGCCTCGGCCAGCCTTTCGCAGCTGTCAAGACGTGTGGTTTTCTGCAAGAAACCACCGAAAAGTGGCACTATTTATATTTCCAGTAAATAAATTGCGAAGTAAAATCGTATTTGCCACGAATAAACAGACTGATGCATAGTTAAACGTCAAGGACGAATACGATGCTCAACCGCGTGGCCGACTCTCCGGTCTTGCCCGCCTCGGCCAGATTACACAATCGACACCACAGGATTCAACAAGGTTTGACACAGTCCGCGAGGAGACCCGCGGATGGCTGGTCCTTGCTTTGCCGCGTAGCGCGCAAGCTTGCAGGTCCTTCCAGATTCAGGAAAAACAGATGAAATTCAAGCAACTCAGTCTGGCGATCGCGGCACTCTGCATCAGCGCCAGCGCATCGGCCGACATCGCCGGCGCCAAGCTGGCCATCGTCTATGACGCCGGCGGCAAGTTCGACAAGTCCTTCAACCAGTCGGCGGCCGAAGGCGTGACGCGCTTCACGAAGGAAACCGGCATCAAGGTGTTCGAAGCCCAGGCAAACTACGACACCCAGGCCGAGCAGGTGCTGCGCGCCCTCGCGCGCAAGAAGCTGACCCTGATCGTGTCGATCGGCTTTTCCCAGACCCAGCCGGTGCAGAAGATCGCCGCCGAATACCCGAACGTCCATTTCGTCATCATCGACGGCAATGCCCAGGGCAAGAACGTCAACTCCGTGCTGTTCAAGGAACAGGAAGGTTCCTATCTGGTCGGCGTGGCCGCCGCCATGGCGTCCAGGACCAAGACCATCAGCTTCGTYGGCGGCATGGACATTCCGCTGATCCGCGCTTTCGCCTGCGGTTACGTGCAGGGCGCCCGGTCGATCGTCCCGAAGATCCCGGTCCTGCAGAACATGGTCGGCACCACCAGCGCGGCCTGGAACGACCCGGCCAAGGGCGGCGAACTGGCGCGCGCGCAATTCGACCGCGGCTCCGACGTCGTGTTCGCGGTGGCCGGCGGCTCCGGCATGGGCGCCCTCCAGATGGCCAAGGAAAAGGGCAAGCTGGCGATCGGCGTCGACTCGAACCAGAACTACCTGTATCCGGGCACCATGCTGAGCTCGATGGTCAAGCGCGTCGACAACGCCGCCTACGACGCCTTCATGAAGGCGAAGAACGGCCAGTTCACCTCCGGCATCACGTATGAGGGACTGAAGGAAGGCGGCGTCGACTGGGCGCTCGACAAATACAACCGGGCCCTCATCACGCCCGAGATCGAGAAGCGCGTGCTCGCCGCCAAGGACGACATCATCAGCGGCAAGATCAAGGTGGTCGACTACCGCGCGTCGAATTCGTGCCCGCAGTAGGCGAATGTTTGTTTTACGTAGGAAGCGCGCCGCGCCGGCCTGAAACCGGCGCGGCGCGCTTTTGAATGAATGCTTTCCATAATTACTTTGTCTAACGAAAACGGATCGCTATGCATCCAGCCGTAGAATTCCGCAATATCAGCAAAGCCTTCGGGGCGGTACAGGCGAATGCCGATGTCAGCTTCTCGATCGCCAAGGGTTCGATCCATGGTGTGATCGGTGAAAACGGCGCCGGCAAGTCGACCCTGATGAGCATCCTGTACGGCTACTACAATGCCGACAGCGGCCAGGTCCTGATCGACGGCCAGGCGCAGGATATCCGCACCAGTAACGAAGCGATCGCCCTCGGCATCGGCATGGTGCACCAGCACTTCATGCTGGTCGAGAACATGACGGTGCTCGACAACGTCATGCTCGGCAACGAGGGCGGCTTCAAGCTGTCCGCGCACCGCGCCGGGGTCGAGGCGAAGCTGCGCGAGATCTGCGAACGCTACCGCCTCGACGTCGATCCGCTGGCCACCGTCCACGACCTGTCCGTGGGCGCCCAGCAGCGCGTCGAGATCCTCAAGCAGATCTACCGCAGCGCCAACATCCTGATCCTGGACGAGCCCACCGCCGTCCTGACCGCCCAGGAAACCGCCTCGCTGTTCGAGATCCTGCGGCTGTTCAAGGAACAGGGCAAGACCATCATCCTGATCACCCACAAGCTGCAGGAGATCATGGAGATCACCGACGAGGTGACGGTGATGCGTGCCGGCCGCGTGGTCGGCGCCGTCAAGACCCCGGAGACCTCGAAGGAACAGCTGGCCAACATGATGGTCGGCCGTCCGATCCAGAGCGAGCTGCCGCGCGCGCCCTACAATCCGGGTGCCGAAGTGCTGAAGGTCTCGAACGTCCAGCTGAAGGACGCCAACGGCGTCGCGCTGCTGTCGGACATCGACTTCACGCTGCGCGCAGGCGAAGTGGTGGCGATCGCCGGCGTGTCCGGCAACGGCCAGAGCGAGCTGCTCGAGATCCTGTCCGGCATGCGCCTGCCGACTTCCGGCAGGGTCGAGTTCCTGGGCCAGGACCTGCCCTACGCCGGCCGCGCGAACGCCGACGGCCTGCCGGCCACCTTCCGCAAGCTGGGCATCGGCCACGTGCCGGAAGACCGCCTGCGCGACGGCGTGATCAAGGATTTCTCGGTCATGCAGAACACCGTGTTCGGCTACCAGGACCACGTCAAGAACCGCTGGGGCCTGTTCGACTTCAGGAAGATCGCCCAGCGCTGCGCCGGCCTGATGCAGGCCTTCGACGTCCGTCCGAACAATCCGGACCTGCGCATCGGCCTGCTCTCGGGCGGCAACCAGCAGAAGGTCGTGATCGCGCGCGAAGTCGCGGCCAGGCCGAAGATGATGCTGGTCGGCCAGCCGACCCGCGGCGTCGACATCGGCACCATCGAGAGCATCCACACCCAGCTGCTGCGCCTGCGCGACGAGGGCGTGGCCATCCTGCTGTCCTCGGTGGAACTGGAAGAAGTGCGCGCGCTCGCCGACCGCATCCTGGTGATGTCCGGCGGCCGCATCACCGGCATCCTGCCGATCGATGAATTCGACACTACCCGCATCGGCCTGCTGATGGGCGGCTTGCACAAGTCCTGACGGTAAGAGACATGAAAAAGACTGAACTCCCTCGCTGGGCCACGGGTTTCGCCCTCCCCATCCTGAACCTGCTGTCGGCGCTGCTGGTGGCGGGCCTGGTCATCCACCTGCTCGGCGAAAGCCCGTCGGAATCGCTGCACATCCTGATCGACAGCGCGATCCTCGATCCGGAAGGCCTGGGCTACACCCTGTTCTATGCCTCGACCTTCATCTTCGCCGGCCTCGCGGTGTCGATCGCGATGCAGGCCGGCCTGTTCAACATCGGCGCCGAAGGCCAGATGTATGTCGGCGGCCTCGGTCTCACGCTGGCCGTGCTGGCCTTCGATGCCCACCTGCCGGGCTGGCTGATGATCCCGGTCGCGATGATCGGCGCCGCCCTGTTCGGCGCGCTGTGGTCCTTCCTGCCTGGCTACCTGCAGGCCAAGCGCGGCAGCCACGTGGTGGTCACGACCATCATGTTCAACTTCATCGCCGCCAGCCTGATGAACTACGTGATCCTGAAGATGATCCCGGAAGGCCAGCAGAACCCGGCCTCGCGCGTGTTCGCCGACAGCGCCTCGCTGCCGCTGCTGAACAAGATCTTCCCCGTGTTCGGCGACACCCCGCTGAACATCAGCTTCCTGCTGGCGATCGCCGCACTGGTCGTGTATGGCGTGATCGTCTGGCGCTCGTCGTGGGGCTACAAGCTGCGCGCGACCGGCCTGAATACCCACGCCGCGCACTACGCCGGCGTGCGGATCGACCGCATGATCATCGTCACCATGCTGGCTTCGGGCGCACTGGCCGGCCTGGGCGCGGTCAATTCGGTGATGGGCTCGACCCACTACCTGTCGCTGAACTTCCCGGCCGGCGCCGGCTTCGTCGGCATCGCGATCGCGCTGATGGGGCGCCAGCACCCGGTTGGCATCTTCCTGTCGTCGGTGCTGTTCGGCGCCCTGATCCAGGGCGGCTTCGACCTGTCGCTCGAGAAGCCGAACATCCCCCAGGAGACCTTCATCTTCATCCAGGGCCTGATCATCCTGTTCTGCGGTGCGATGGAGAATTTCTACGCGCCGGCGCTCCTGAAACTGATCAACCTGACCCGCACCAGCAAGGAAGCATAAATGGAAGACTTTCACATCGCCAGCATCGTGGTGTCCATGATCCGCAACGCGCCGGTGCTGATGTTCGCCGCAATGGCGGGCCTGTTCGCCGAACGTTCCGGCGTGGTCGACATCGGCCTCGAAGGCAAGATCCTGGCCTCGGCCTTCGTCTCGGCCTCGGTCGCCTACGTCACCCAGAGCCCGTGGCTCGGCATCCTGGCCGGCGTCGGCGTATCAAGCGCCCTGGCCATGGTCCAGGCCTTCGTCTCGATCACCCAGAAGGGCAACCAGCTGGTGTGCGGCATCGCGATCAACATCGCCATGAGCGGCCTGACCTTCGTGCTCGCCCAGTTCTTCTTCCATGAAGGCGGCCGCACGCCGGACCTGCGCGAGGCGCGCCTGTTCGACGTCACCCTGCCCGGCACCGAGCTGCTTTCCAACATCCCATTCATCGGCTGGCTGTACGGCCACGTGATCGGCGGCCAGTCGGTGCTGGTCTACGTCGCCTTCCTGCTGGTGCCGGTGGTGCACTGGACGATCTACCACAGCCGCTTCGGCCTGCGCCTGCGCGCCTGCGGCGAGAACCCGCACGCCGCCGACGCCGCCGGCGTCTCGGTCGAGCGCACCCGCTACCTGGCGATGCTGGTGGCCGGCGTGCTGTGCTCGTTCTCGGGCGCCTATCTCGCCATCGTCCAGAGCGGCTTCTTCCTGCGCGACATGTCGGCCGGCGCCGGCTACCTGGCCCTGTCGACCCTGGTGTTCGGCAACTGGCGTCCGCTGCACACCGTGCTGGGCTGCCTGATGTTCGGCCTGTTCGGCGCGATCCAGATCCAGCTCGAAGGCGTCGAGCTGCCGGTCGTGGGCAGCATCCCGGGCTCGCTGGTGCAGATGATCCCGTATGTGGTGACCGTGATCGTGCTGGCCGGCCTGATGGCCAAGTCGGTGGCGCCGAAGGCGATCGGCAAGCCGTTCGTCAAGTCGCGCTGATCACTCGGCGCTGCGCGCTCGTTCCTGCGAGCGCGCGAAGGTCCACGCAAATCCGATACCGGCCGATGTGCCGGTATTTTTTTTCATCAGCGGACTGTCCTGGTTCGCCGCGCCCGAGTAGGTTTCATAGCGGACGAAGCCGAACATCCTCAGGTCGGGGTTCAGGCGGTAGGTGCCGAACAGCCCGGTGCGCACCAGCAGCAGGCCGCTGTCCGCCTTGTAGGCCGGCCGCTCGACGGTCGCATACTGCGGCTGCACTTCATAGAAATAACGGTTGATGCGGCCGTCGCCGAACACGGCGCCGAGCTGGGCTTCCATGGTCCAGCGCGCGGCTTCGCCACGCTTCTCCCACACCAGGCGCGGCTCCATGGTCCAGCCCTGGCGCCGCAGCCCGCCACGAGCCTCGATCACGGCGCGCAGCGGCAGTTCGAAACGCAGCCTGCCGCGCTCGCCGAGGTCGGCGAACTTGTATTTCACGCGCGGGCCGAACTCGACCAGGGTGCCGAGGTCGGGCATGCCGCGCCGCGCCTCGACGTCCTTCGAATGCGCGGGCAGCGAGCCGGCGAAGCCGACGTCGAATTCCACCTTGTCGGTGTTCACCAGGCGCGCGCCGATGCCGTTCTGGTCGGCGCGGAAGACCTTGCCGCGGTAGATCAGGTAAGGCAGGGCCAGGCCGCGGTTCGAGCGGTCGTCGGCACCCGGATAGGCTGGCGTGCTGAAGGCGGCGGCGCCGATGCCGGCTTCCCACAGCGGCAGGTCGCGTTCTTGAGGCTGAGCCTGGGCGGCGGCGATGCCGGGCAGGATGGAGGCGGCCGCGAGGGCCAGGAGGGATAGTTTGTGCATGGGCGCCATTTTAACGGCGCCCATGTGCGCGTGGTGCGTGCGGTAACGATTATTGATAGATGGCTTGCAACACCTGCGCCAGGTGATAACCACCCTTGATCAGCTGGGTCTTGGCAATCGCGGAGCTCGGCACCGGATAGTTCTGCGGTACTTCCAGGCTCCAGGTGTAGTAGGTCTCGCCCTTCTTGCCGGTCTGCGGGGTGATCTTGCCGACGGTGACGCCGTCGAACACCTGCTTCGACACCGCCAGCGCATCGTCCGCCCATTGATAGGGCCAGGTGGCCAGGTCGCCGGTGGAGCGGGCGACGTCCGGCTTGCTGTCGATCGCGGCCTGGGCGAATTTTTCCGGCGTCTTCGTCTGGATGCGACGGAAGGCGTAGTTGACGGTGGTGCTGTCCCAGTAGGAGTGGAAGGGCTTGGTCAGCGCCTTGGGCACGCCTTCCTTGACCGGCTTGGCTTCTTCCGGCGGGATCACGCTGGACAGCTTGGCGACCAGGCCGGCGAGCTTGGCGTCGTCCATCAGCAGGTTGTTGCCGCCGCGCGAATCGAAGATCGCGGTTTCGTCGATCTCGGCCTTGGTCTTCGGCACCACGAACTTGCCGTCCTTGTCGACGAAGGCGGCGCCCACGTGCAGCGGCTGGTGGATGTCGCCCGTCATGTGGGTCAGCAGGATCAGGGCCTGGCGCGGGGTGAACTTGTGCGGGTTGGTGGCCGGGGTGTCCTTGCCCTGCAGGACGGCGATTGCCTGCTTCAGGGTCTGCACGATGTCGTCGTCGGCGGTGCCGGCGGCGCCGTCATGATAATGATCCAGCTGGAACGGCACGTCGGTGTAGTGGTACTCGCTGTGCTTCGGGTTGGCGTTCACGTACTCGACCATGTCCGGGGTCTGCGGGCCGCACCAGTTGCCCTTCACGCAGTCGGGCCAGGTGGCGATCGATTCCAGGGTCTCACCCGGCAGCAGGATGGCTTTCACCTGCTGCTCGGCCCTGGTGCCCTTGATCAGCTTGTCGGCGATGGCGCCGACCGCGCGGTGGCCGTCGTTGCCCCAGGCGAGGGCATCGGTCGAGGCGAAGGCGCCGGCCAGCGCGAGTACACAAACGAGTTTTTTCATGACGGTTCCTTGTCTGGACGTTTCATCGAACGGTGCTCAGCGCACCTTGTTGATTCGGGGCTGGGGCGCGGCCATGCCGGTCGCACCGATGCCCGGGTTCTGTTTCAGCCAGGCGATCAGCGCGTCGAGGTCGCGCATCCCGGTGTCATGGCGGTTGACGCCCTGGGCCAGCGCCGGGAAGTTGTCGCCGCCTTCGGCCAGGAAGTTGTTCGCCACGATGCGGTAGGTCTTGCCCTCCTCGACCGGCTTGCCGTCCACCTTCAGGCTGCCCGGCACCAGGCGCTGGCCGACCGGACGGGTGCTGTCCCACGAATAGGACAGGCCGCGCGAAACCTGCAGCATGTACTGGCTGTTGTCCGGACGGTCCCACTGCTGCTCCAGCATGGCGCGCAGCTGGGCGCCGGTGATGTCCAGCACCACCAGGGTATTCCCGAACGGGAGCACGGCCTGGGCCTGGCCGAAGCTGACCACGCCGCCCTCGCCCGCTTCCAGGTCCTTGCGGATGCCGCCCGGGTTCATGAAGCCGAGCAGCACGCCCTGGTCGCGGGTCGCCGCCACCGCGGCGTCGGCGATCACGTCGCCCAGCGGCGATTCGCCGGCGTCGCTGTCCTTGCGCGACAGGCCGGACGCGGAGATGCGCGCGATCGGCCTGGCCAGTTCGGCGGCGCTGCGGGCGCGCACGTCCTGCAGGTAGGCCGTCATCTGCGCATCCGGGGTAAAGGCCGGATTGCCAGGCAGGTCGGGCGCCATGACAACGTTGCGGACCTGGATGTCGTCGACCTTGCCGCTGCCCGGCTCGACCGTCATCTTGATGCGCGACAGCACGTGGCCGGCATAGTCGGCCTGCGTCACCACGCGGCCGTCGACCTTGCACAGGTAACCCTTGTGCGAGTGGCCGGTGATGACCAGGCGGATCGCCGGATCGAGCTTCTTGACGATACCGACGATCGGGCCTTCGAGGCCGTCGCAATACGTCTTGTCGAAGGGCTCGCCGGTGTGGCCGCCCTCGTGGATCAGGACCACGAATACCTGCGCACCCTGGGCGCGCATGGCGGGAATCACCTTGTTGATCGACTCGGCCTCGTCGAGGAAGGACAGGCCCTTGATCGAGGAAGACACCGTCACCGACGGCGTGTCCTTCAGCACCGCGCCGATCAGGCCGACCTTGACGCCCTTGACGTCGACGACGCGCCAGGCCGGCACCAGGTTCTTGCCGGTCGCGGCATCGACGACGTTGGCGGCCAGGTAAGTAAAACCGGCACCGCGGAAGTCCTTCGACAGCCGGCAAGCCTTGTCCGGGCGCGGCGAATCGCAGCCGCCGTGCTGCTGGCGCAGCAGTTCCTTGCTGCCGGGGTCGAACTCGTGATTGCCGAGCGAGCTGGCGACCAGGCCCATCCGGTTCATCGCCTCGATGGTCGGCTCGTCCGCGAACATCGAGGACACCGCCGGGCTCGCGCCCACCAGGTCGCCGGCGGCGACGAACAGCAGGTCCTTGTCTTCCTTGCGGAAGGCGTCCAGCGCGCCCTTCAGCACGTCGATGCCGCCGGCGCGGATGTTTTCCTTCTTCTCGCTGCCCATCGGCGCATAGCTGTACCTGCTGGGTTCCAGGTTGCCGTGGAAATCGTTGATGGCGACGATATTGAGTTCGATCGGGCCGCGCGGCGCCGTTGCGGGAGCGCTCGCGCAACCCGCCAGCACCAGGCCGGCTGCCAGCACGGTGAGGCCGGTGCGGAGGGGACGGGAAACGGTCATGAAGTGGTACACCTTATCTTGTTGCGATGGATTGCAAGCCGAAGATTATTGCATGTAATCCAGTCACTGCGGGAAAGAAAAACGGCCGGTGTCGCCACCGGCCRTCTCGATCATCCTGCTACGAAATCAACAGATCAGAAGTCGTAGTGCAGGGTGATTTGTGCTGCCCACTGCGATTCGCCCTTGTTCTGGCGGATGCTGTAGTCGTCGTTCTGGGTGCGCACTGCGTAGACGTAACGGCCCTGTGCATCCAGGCCGGCGTAGTCGACGAAGCCGCGGGTCTGGCCGCCCGAGGACGAGAACGGCATCTCGTTGATGTGGCCCCACTTCTTGTTCAGCAGGTTGCCGACGTTGAAGATGTCGAACGAGACACGGCCCTTGTTACGTGCGAACAGGCCCGGGATCTCCTGGCTGATACGCAGGTCGAAGCTGTTGGTCCACGGTGCGAAGTCGCTGTAACGGTTCACGACGCCGCCGGCCGAGTTCTTCAGCGCCTTGTTGGCGTTGACGATGTCCCAGAAACGCTGCTCGTTGGCGTGGCTGCTTGCGGTATCGCCGTAGAACACGACTTCACCCGAACCGAAGGCCTTCGGGATGTACATCAGGTCGTTGGTCGCGATGCCGTCGCCGTTCATGTCGTTCTTGAAGGTCCAGCTGTACGGCTTGCCGGTACGGCCTTCGTAGAACAGGCCGAAGCGGGTCTTCAGGCCCGAGAAGAATGCCTTCTCGAAGTTGACCGTCGCGTTGACGCGGTTCTTCACCAGGTAGGCCGAGTTCGCTGCCACGTCTTCGTTCGGGTTGAACACCGAGCGTGCACCGAAGTTCGAGCTCGAGGTCGACGAAGTCAGGTTCGACGCTTCGGTCGCATAGGTGTGGGTCGCGGCGATCGACCAGCCCAGGCCACGGGTCATCGGATAGGTCAGCGACAGGGTTTCCAGACGGCTTTCGCCCTTGTCGGTACCGGTTGCCATCAGCACGTTGCCGTAGCCCGCGTTGCTCAGCGCCTTGGTGGTGTTGGTGCAGCCGCTTGCGGTGCTGACCGAGTTGTTACCCACGTTCCAGCACTTGGCCAGCAGGCCGCCGGTGGCGCCGTAGTACAGCTCGCGGCCATCGGTGCCGATTGCGCTCGGCTTGCCCAGGTTCAGGTTCTGGTAGGTGATGCCATCCTTGGTCTTGATGTACAGCGCTTCGGCGCCGGCCACCAGGCCGTACCAAGGCAGTTCCATCTCGAAGGCCAGGTTCGACTTCCAGTTCGACGGCTGGCGCAGGCTCGGGTTCAGCAGGTCGACCGAAGCGGTGGACGGCGCGCCGGTCACGACCTTCTGGGTGTCCGGATTCGGGCTGAAGGTGCCGTCGGTAGCCGGGCAGCGGGTGTTGCCGGTGCCCGAGCAGGTGCTCGAACGGGTGGCGATACCGGCGTTCTGGTACGGGTTGGCGATCCACACGCTGGCCGACGCGCCCTGGAACAGGCCGGCGCCGCCGCGCAGTTGCATCATGCGCGGAGTGTTGAAGCGGTAGTTGAAGCCGAAGCGCGGCTGGAACAGCTTGCTGTTGTCCGGCGTGTAGGTGTTGGCGATGCCGAAGCCGCCGGTCTGGCGGGCGCCGGCTGCACCGGCGACGACCGGCGCGGCGAAGGCGGCGTTGGCCGGCGGTGCGTGGTCGAAGCCGAGCTGGTCGACGCGGAAGCCGTAGTTCACGGTCAGCTGGCGGTTGACCGACCAGGTGTCCTGCAGGAACAGGCCGACGTTCGACATTTCGAACTGGGCGATTGCGTCGTTCAGGGTGTAACCAGCGGCGGCGGTCTGCAGGCTGTACGACGACGGACGGCCACGCTGGAAGTTCTCCAGGACGGCTTTCTCGATCTGGGCCAGCGATGCCGTGCCGCAGTTGATCGTGCTCGAGCCGATCGTGTTGTAGGTGAAGTTGTTGTCGCAGGCGAAGGTGTAGTTACCGTACACGTTCTGCAGGAAGGCGTTGTAGATCTTGTTCTTCTGGTAGTCGCCACCGAACTTGATCTCGTGGTCGCCCAGCGTCCAGTTGGCGCCGCCGTAGTAGTCCTGGGTACGGGTACCCAGCACGTTCTGCTGGCGCGACATCTCGGTACCGGCGTTGATGAAGCGGTTACCGGTGCGGGTGCCGGCCGGCGCATCCGACGGCAGCGGGCCGCTGAACTGGAAGCCGAGGGTCGGCAGGCGCGCATTGTTCTTCGGCACCGAATCGTAGTCACGCTTCGAAGCCTTGAACTCGGTCGAGAAGGTCGGGGTCCAGTCCGAGAAGACCTGGGCGACGACGGTTTGCAGCTGCTTCTGCTGGGTGTACAGGTAGGAGCTCAGCGCGATGCCGGTAGCCGAGTAGCCCGGATAGATCGGCTCGGACTGCGAGGTACGCTGGATGCGCAGGTTGGCGCGGTGATTTTCGTTGATATTCCAGTCGAGTTTCAGCATCTGCTCGCGCGAGCTCAGCTCGCTGCCGCCGGCAACCGGATTGCCGAGGTCGATACCGTAGGTGTTCTTGGCAACGTCACGGACGCGGTTGATTTCGTCCAGGGTGATGCCGGCGGTGGTGCCCTGGCCCTGGCCGACGTAGCCGAAGTCCGGAGCGGCGCGGCTCGAGCTGGTCTCTTCGCTCAGGGCGTAGAAGAACAGCTTGTCCTGCACCAGCGCGCCGGAGGTCCAGACGCCCTTGGTGGTTTCGGTGAACTTCGGCGGGTCGCTGTATTCGCCGCTGGCAGTGTTGAAGCGCTTGCCCGACAGCTGATCGTCACGGTAGACGTAGTAGATGCCGCCCTTCCAGTTGTTGGTACCGGACTTGGTGACAGCGTTGATGTTACCGCCGGTGTAACCCTTCTGGGTCACGTCGTAGTTGGCGATGTTCACCTGCACCGACTGGATCGCTTCGATCGAGATCGGCTGGCGTGCGGTCGGGCTGCCGTTGGCTTCCAGGCCGAACATGTCGTTGATGGCGACGCCGTCGACGGTCATCGAGTTGAAGCGCGAGTTCTGGCCCGCGACGGACATCTCGCCGCGTTMCTTGTCGGTCTGCGACACGCGGGGGTCGGCACGTGCGTAGTCCTGCAGGTTGCGGTTGATCGATGCCTGGGTCTGCAGCACGGCGTTGCTGATCGAGGTGCCGGCGCCCATGTTGTTGCGGTTGAAGATGTCGGCACGTGCGCGGTTGCCGGCAACGGTCACGGTCTGCATCGGTGCGCCGATGGTGGCGTCCACGGCAGCGACTTCGGCCAGCTCCAGGTAGATGCCTTCACGTTTCTCGGTCACGCCGTTCTTCGTGATAATGATCGTGTACGGACCGCCGGTACGCAGGCCGCGCGCGAGGTAGCGGCCTTCGGCGTCGGTGGTGACGTTGCTGACCGAACCCGATTCGGTGTGGATGATTTGCACCGAGGCGCCGGCGGCAGGCTTGCCGTCCGGGCCGGAGATGCGACCGCCAACTGCCGAAGTCGTGTTCTGGGCAAGAGCCGGTGCTCCTGCCAGTGCAATCGACAAAGCCAGCGCCAGCTTGGTCAGCTGGATCCGTTTTTGATAGATCATTGGATTAACCCCAAAAAGACTTAATAATTATTAAGGGACACGTCGTTCCCTCTCTCACAGTACTGCAACCCTTAGGACCGACCGCTTAGCGCCGTCGCCTATACATTCGGTACATCCCTTTACCGCCCTTGCCAAAGCTTCAAGAACAAAAGCGGCGCACGCGATTCTAGCGGCCAAATATTTCCCGGCTGTTACAGCCATTGGTTGCCAGCTTCGTCTTTGCTACTGGTTAATAAAAGACCAATATGCATGAAGGCAAAACTGATAGCAAATACGTTTTCTCTTGGGAATTTATAGCTTGCGCGTATAAGTACCGACGGCTTTACTGCTAACTACATAAAAATCAGCGCTTCGCCGCAGCCTTATCCAACCCGGCAATCTCCGCCTCGAACTTCGCAAAGCGCTGGTCCAGCTGTTTCGTCAGCCGCGCCTTGTCGGCGGCATCCAGGAAGGAATAGCGGATGCTGTTGTAGGACGCCTTCTTGAGCTCGGCGTAGCCCGGCTTGTAGCGGCTGGCGAACAGCACGTATTCGTTGGCCAGGTTGTGGCGGGTCACGCCGGCGTCGTCGGTGGAGATGACGTAGGGAACGCCGTACTTGCGGTACAGGGTGACCGGGTGGTTCTCGCCTTGCACGCCGTTGATGAAGGCGTTCGAGGTCAGGTTGATCTCGACCGGGATGTCCTTCTCGCGCATGCGCTGCATGATGGCGACCGCATTGCTCTCGTGGGCCAGGTCGATGCCGTGGCCGATGCGGTCGGCGCCGGCCAGGTTGACGGCCTGGTCGATGTGGAACTGCAGGTCTTCCGGCGGGACGTCGCCCAGGGCCAGCTCGCCGGCGTGCATCGCCACCTTGACCTTCGGGTAGACCGACTTCAGGAAGCGGAACATCTGCATGTGCAGGGTGTAGTCGCGCATCGACACCATCTGGCTCTCCTGCCCGACGATGTTGACGCCGACGATCTTGCTGTCCTTGCTCGCGGCCTTGAAGCCGGCCAGCATCGAGGAGAATACCTGCGACGGGTTCAGCAGGCGCAGCACATAGGTCTGGTAGCGCATGGTGAAGCGCTCGTCGTCGATACCGGCGGCGGCTTCGTCGATTTTGGCCGTGAAGTCGGCGATCGCCTGGTCGAACTTCTGGTCCGCGTCGAGCTGGGTCATCCAGGCGCGCATCTGGGCTTGGAAAGCCTTGTCGTCGTGGGCGTTCTGCCAGGCCTGGGCGTCGAAGTCCTTGTTGGCGACGAAGGGCGACATCTTGAACATGGTCTCGATGTAGCCGACGTTCTCGCGGATCGCGCGCTCCTTGATCTCGACCAGGCCTTCGTGGAAGTTGGCGTTGGAGACCGGGCCGAAGTAGCCGAAGGTCTGGAAGAACTGGCGGTCCGGCGGCGCCTGCAGGGCGCCGTGGTTATGGAAATCCTTGCTCGACCAGCGCTGCAGCAGCTCGCGGTAAGTGAAATCGTCGGCGTAGACGTCGGCGGTGCCCAGGCAGTTGCGCTCTTTCGCCGGCTTGGCGCGCTCGGCCTCGACCAGCGCCTTGTCGGTCTCGATCCTGTAGGTCTGCTTGTTGACGCAATAGCCCTGCTTGTCGAGGAAGTCGACATAGGTCTCGGCGTAGACGGCGCCGGAATAATGGTGGTGCAGGTCGCCGCCCTTGGGCATCTGGGTGAAGAACATGGTCAGCTCGGCCGTCTTCGGCTCGGCGCCCGCGATCAGGGCCGCGTAATGGCGGGCGGTGGCGGCCTCGTTGGCGTTGGCGGCGGTCGGGCGCGCGCCGGCGTTGGCGGCCAGGGCCAGGCCCAGTGCGACGGCGAGCGGGAGGCGGCGGCTGAATGTGTTCTGCATAAAGTTCTCGTGGCTGATCCAGGGGCGAAACGTCAAGGGTAAACCTCAGGGCAGCGTCCGCTCGTGGACCAAACGGCCGGCCGCGTAGGTGGCGCGGATGGCACGGTCGTCGCCCAGCAGGGCCAGCGCAAACAGGGTTTCCTCGAGCGTATTGCTGTGCGCGGTGCGGCGCTCCAGCAGCGGCGTGGCCTTGGGGTCGAGCACGATGAAATCGGCTTCAAGCCCCGGAACGAAATTCCCGATCGTGCCCTCGAGCTGCATGCTGCGCGCGGCGCCCAGCGTGGCGAGGTAGAACATGCGCAGGGCCGGGAGGTAGCTGCCTTTCAGTCGCGCAACTTTATACGCTTCATTCATGGTTTGCAACATCGAGAAGGAAGTGCCCGCCCCCACGTCGGTGCCCAGCGAGACCAGCGCGCCGGCCTTGTCGGCGCGCGCCATGTCGAACAGGCCGCTGCCCAGGAACAGGTTCGAGGTCGGGCAGTGGGCGATCGCCGAGCCGCTTTCCGCCATGCGGGCGACGTCGGCATCGTCCAGCCAGATGCAGTGTCCATACATGGCGCGCTCACGCATCAGGCCATAGTGGTCGTACACGTCCAGGTAGCTGCGGCGCTGCGGGAACAGCTCGCCCACCCATTTGCACTCGTCCTTGTTTTCCGATACGTGGGTCTGGATGAAGGTGTCCGGATAGGCGCGCGCCAGTTCGCCGGTGGCGGCCAGCTGGGCCTCGGTCGAGGTCGGGGCGAAGCGCGGCGTGATCGCGTACATGCTTCTCCCCCGCCCGTGCCAGCGCTTGATCAGTTCCTCGCTCTCGCGCAGGTCGGCGGTGTCCTGCAGGAAGTCCGGACAGTGGCGGTCCATCAGCACCTTGCCGGCGCCCATGCGCAGGTCGCGCGCCGCGCTTGCTTCGAAGAAGGCGTCGACCGATTCCCGGTGCACGCTGCAGTAGACCAGGGCCGTGGTGGTGCCGTTCCTCAGCAGCTCGTCCAGGAAGAACTCGGCGGTGGCGCGCGCGTGCACGGGGTCGCCGAACCGGCGCTCGGTCGGGAAGGTATAGGTCTCCAGCCAGGGCAGCAGGCCCGGCGCCGGCGAGGCGATCATGTCGGTCTGCGGGAAATGCAGGTGGGTGTCGATGAAACCGGGCGTGATGATCTTGCCGCGGTAGTCGACCGCCTCGGCACCTGCCGGCAGGGTCGGTGCCAGCTTCGCGTAGTCGCCGGCCGCCTTGACGCGGCCGTTCTCGACGATCAGCAGGCCGTCCTCGTGCCAGGCATGGGCGGACTCCAGAAAGGCCGGATCCGCGTGAAAGTGCAGCAGGCTCGCTCGGTAGGCCTGCAGGTTCTGGGTGTCGATCGACATTAGATTCTTCCTGTTGAAGCGATTGTGGCGGCGTGGGCTTCCCACACCATCAGCAGTTGGGCGGCGACGGCGACCGCGATCACGGCGGGCTGCTTGCCTTCGATGCCGGGCACGCCGATCGGGCAGACCATGGCATCCAGGCGGGTGGCGTCCACGCCGCGCTCGCGCAGGCGGTGCTCGAACTGCTTGCGTTTGGTATTCGATCCGATCAGCCCGAACCAGTCTTCATCGAAGGACGGGCGTTTCAGGATCGTTTCGGCCAGGCGCTGGTCGAGCGCATGGCTGTGGGTCATGACGAGGAAGCTGGTGCCCGGCGCAGCGCTTTCCGCCAGCGCCTCCGGGGTGTCGGTGGCTTCGGCGGCGACGTTGGACGGCAGGTTCGCGGGGAACAGGTCCTCGCGCTCGTCGACCCAGGTCACGCGGCAGGGCAGCCCGGCCAGGGCGCGCACGATGGCCGCACCCACATGGCCGGCGCCGAACAGCACCAGGCGCGCGCGCGGGGCTTCGACGGCATCCACCAGCCAGCGGCGGCCGTCCGGCTCGCGCATTATATGAGTAGCGGCGGGGATGCGTGCAAATTCCGGCGCCGCGCCGCCGTGGACCGTTTGCCCGTGCGCGTCGAACAGCGCCACGTCGGGCGCGCCGTCCAGCGCCACCAGGCGCCAGCTGTCCTGATTGACGCGCGCCGCCAGGGCCGCCAGGTGGCCGGCATCCGCCAGCTCGAAGGCGAGGTGCACCACGCCGCCGCAGCACTGGCCGAGGCTGGGGCCGAGCGGGAAGCGTTCCAGGCGCCGGGTCTCGCCCGTCGCCAGCATGGCGCGTGCGGTCTCGACGCCGCGCAGCTCCAGGTGGCCGCCGCCGACCGTGCCCCACTGGCGCACGGCATCGACCAGCATCTTCGCGCCGGGTTCGCGCGGCACCGAGCCTTCGACCGCGGCCACGGTCACCAGGACCCTGGGCGCGGCCTCGGGCCCGGCATCACGTGCCGCCACGAACAGCCAGTCTTCCATCTCAGCCTGCCCGGGTGGCCGCTTCGACGGCGGCGACGGCGTTGAGGATGGCTTCGCAGGTCGCCGGCGCGTTCAAGGGCGGATTGACCTTGTGGCCGCCGACGCTGGAAATCGCATCGCGGATCGCGAAGAACACCGAGAACGGCAGCAGCAGCGGCGGCTCGCCCACCGCCTTCGAGCGGTGGATCGAGTCTTCGACGTTGCGGTTCTCGAACAGGCGCACGCGGAAGTCCTCCGGGCAGTCCGACACCGCCGGGATCTTGTAGGTCGACGGTGCATGGGTCTTCAAGGTGCCGCGCTGGTCCCACCACAGTTCTTCGGTAGTCAGCCAGCCCATGCCCTGGATGAAGGCACCCTCGACCTGGCCGATGTCGATGGCCGGATTCAGGGACTTGCCCGCATCGTAGAGCGCGTCGGCGCGCAGCAGCTTCCATTCGCCGGTAAGGGTGTCGACGATCACCTCGGACACCGCGGCGCCGTAGGCGAAATAGGAGAAGGGACGGCCGGTCATGGTCTTCGGATCCCAGGACAGGCCGGGGGTCGCGTAGTAGCCGTCCGACCACAGCTGGGTGCGCGCCAGGTAGGCTTTCGCCACCAGCTCGTCAAAGGGGATCTCGGCGCCGTTCGCGAATACCGTGTCGGCCGCGAAGCGCACGTCTTCCGCTGCGCCGCCGTGCTGCCTGGCCGCGAATGCCGCCAGCCGCTCGCGGATTCTCCGCGCCGCGTCCTGGGCCGCCTTGCCGTTCAGGTCCGCGCCGGTGGAGGCCGCGGTGGCCGAGGTATTCGCGACCTTGCTGGTATTGGTGGCGGTGATGCGCACGCGGGACAGGTCCACGCCCAGCTCGTGCGCCACCACCTGCATGACCTTGGTGTTGACGCCCTGCCCCATCTCGGTGCCGCCGTGGTTGACGAGGATGGAGCCGTCCACGTACACGTGCACCAGGGCGCCGGCCTGGTTCAGGTGGGTGACGTTGAAGGCGATGCCGAACTTGACCGGGGTGAGCGCCAAGCCCTTCTTCAGCACCGGGCTGGACTCGTTGAAGGCGTCGACGGCGGCGCGGCGCGCACGGTATTCGCTGCTGGCTTCCAGCTCGTCGACCAGTTCGTGGATCACGTTGTCGACGATGACCTGGCCGTAGGGCGTGACGTTGCGCTCCATACCGTCACCACTGCGGCCGTAGAAATTCAGCTTGCGGACGTCGAGGGCGTCGCGGCCGAGGTTCCTCGCGATCTCGTCGAGCACGTACTCGATCGCGATCGCGCCCTGCGGACCGCCGAAGCCGCGGAAGGCGGTATTCGATTGCGTATTCGTCTTGCCGCAGGCGGCGCGGATGTCGACGTCGGCCAGGTAGTAGCTGTTGTCGAAGTGGCAGACGGCGCGCGTGGCCACCGGGCCGGACAAGTCGGCCGAGAAGCCGGCGCGCGAGACCATGTCGACTTTCGCGCCGACGATGCGGCCTTCGCCGTCGTAGCCGACTTCGTATTCATAGTGGAAGCAGTGGCGCTTGCCGGTGACGAGCATGTCGTCGTCGCGGTCGGCGCGCAACTTGACCGGACGGCCGCACAGCCTGGCCGACACGGCCGCCGCCGCCGCCCACAGCGCCGACTGCGATTCCTTGCCGCCGAAGCCGCCGCCCATGCGCCGGCATTCGACCACCACGTGATGCGAGTGCAGGCCCAGCGCATGCGCGACCACGTGCTGCATCTCGCTCGGGTGCTGGGTCGAGCACAGCACCAGCATGCCATCGTTTTCCTGCGGGATGGCGTAGGCGATCTGGCCTTCGAGATAGAACTGCTCCTGGCCGCCGACGTGCAGCTCGCCCTTCACCCGGTGCGGCGCGCGCTCGAAAGCCGCCTGCGCATCGCCGCGCGCCAGCCGCATCGGCGGCAGCACATAGCTTTGTGCGGCGCGCGCGGCCTGCGGCGTCAGGATGGCCGGCAGCTCGTCGTAGGCGACCACGCCTTTCTTCGCGGCACGGCGCGCGTTGTCATGGCTGTCCGCCACCACCACGAACAGCGGCTGGCCCACGTACTGGACCAGGCCGTCGGCCAGGATGGGATCGTCGTGGATGATGGGGCCGCAATCGTTGGTGCCGGGGATGTCCTGCGCGGTATAGACCGCGACCACGCCGCGGCTGGCACGGACTGGCGCCAAATCCATCGAGACGATCTTCGCATGCGGCCTGGCGGAGAGACCCAGGGCCGCGTGCAGGGTGCCGCGCACCTCGTCGATGTCGTCGGTGTAGTCGGCCTGGCCGAGCACGTGCAGGCGGGCCGATTCGTGGGCCCGCGAAACGCCGACCGCGCTCCACGCCGCCGTGTTCAGATCCGGTGCGCTCATGTCGTTCATGGTCAGTGTCTCCTTACGCGAATACGTTCACTGCTTCGGCCGGCAGCGGGTTCTCGGTCCGCGTTTCGAGCCAGAAGCGGCGCAGCAGGTTCTGCGCGCCCTGCATGCGGTAGGTGTTCGAGGCGCGCATGTCGGTCAGCGGTGCATAGTCCTTGGCCAGCGCCGCCATCGCATCGGCCAGCGCGGCCTCGTCCCAGGCGCGGCCCAGCAGCAGGGCTTCGGCTGTCGCCGCGCGCTTCGGCGTCGCGGCCATGCCGCCGAAGGCGATGCGCGCCTGCTTGATGACGCCATCATCGAGTTCGAGGGCAAACGCGGCGCACACGGCCGAGATGTCCTGGTCGAAGCGCTTGGCCAGCTTATAAGTGCGGAAGGCGACGCCCGCGCGCGGCAGCGGAATCCGCAGCGCCTGCACGAACTCGCCCGGCTGCAGGTCCTTCTGCTGGTAGCCGAGATAGAAGTCTTCCAGCGCCAGCTCGCGTTCGCCGTCCGGGCCGCGCAGCACCAGGCGGCTGCCGAGGGCGATCAGCCAGGGCATCGAGTCGCCGATCGGCGAACCGTTGGCGACGTTGCCGCCCAGGGTGCCGGCATTGCGGATCGGCAGGGAAGCGAAGCGTTGCCACAGCTCGGCAAGCGCGGGATAGCGCGCGCAGATCGCCGCATAGGCATCGTTGAGGGACACGCCGGCACCGATCTCGAGCAGGCCGTCGTGCTCGCGCACGGATTTCAGTTCCTCGACGTGGCCGAGATAGACGATGTCGGTGAGCTCGCGCATCTGCTTGGTGACCCAGAGGCCGACGTCGGTCGATCCGGCCAGCAGCACGGCTTGCGGATGGGCGGCGCGCGCGGCCACCAGTTCGTCGACGCTGCGCGGGGCGTGGAAGGTCTGGCCCTGTGCGCTGTAGACGGCGCCGGCTTCGCGTTGCAGGCCGCGCAGGGTGGCGGCCAGCGCCTCGCGGTCGAAGTCCACGCGCGGCAGTTCCGTCATGCGGCGGGCGGCGTCGATGATGGGACGGTAGCCGGTGCAGCGGCACAGGTTGCCGGACAGGGTGTCGTCGATCTCGCGGCGCGAGGGGCAGCCCTGCCCTTCGCACTTCAGATACATCCCCCACAGCGACATCGCGAAGCCAGGCGTGCAGAAGCCGCACTGCGAGCCGTGACACTCGACCAGGGCCTGCTGCACCGGGTGCAGGTCGCCGCCGGCCTGTTGCAGGTCTTCGACGGTGAACAGGGCCTTGCCGTCCAGGGTCGGCGTGAACTGGATGCAGGAATTCACGGCCTTCATCTCGAGCCGGCCGTTTTCCAGCGAACCGATCACCACGGTGCAGGCACCGCAATCGCCCTCCGCGCAGCCTTCCTTGGTGCCGGTGCAATGCAGGTCTTCCCGCAGGTGCTGGAGGACGGTCTGCGTGGGGGCGGCGCCGCTCACTTCGTGGACGGCCCCGCGGTAGAAGAATCGGATCGGTGTGGACATTGTTGCCTCGGATTTAACCCAGCGTGCGAGATTAACATCGGCGGGGGCGCATGATATATCCGGCGGATGATTTTGAATATCATCAATATCGAATAGTTCAACCAAACCTCTTACCCCAGTATATTCCCGGTGCGGGCGCGGCGGCTGAACAAGACGAGGCGAAACGCCGGAACTTGCTATGCTTGAACCGTCTCGAGGAGGAAGCATGGCGCTACACATCGTTCATTTCATTGGTCCCATCAACGCCAACTCGGCCTGCACGGTGCGCAACCTGTGCCTGCAGGCCCTGCAGAGCGGCGCCAGCGAAATCGAACTCCACATGTCCACCGAGGGCGGCAACATGACGGCCGGCTTCGCCCTCTATTTCTTCCTCAAGTCCCTGCCGCTGCCCCTCACCACCTGGAATGTCGGCAGCGTCGAATCGGTCGGGGTTGCGATCTTCCTGGCCGGCCAGAAGCGCTACGCCTGCCCCGGCACCCGCTTCCTGATCCACCCGCTGCACTGGGGCTTCGGCAACCTGGTGGCGGCCGATCATGCCCGCATCTCGGAATGGCGCGACTGCCTGGATTTCGACGCCGAGCGCTATGCCTCGATCTTCGAAGAAGCCACGCGCGGCGCCCGCACGCCCCAGGACATCCGCGGCTTTTTGACGGGCAGTTCGCGTATCTACACGGCCGAACAGGCCGTCGAGGCGGGAATCGTCCACGATGCGCGCCAAGTCCGATTGCCGGAAGCGGGTACGACTTCGCATTGGTGGAACTGAACTTGCAGCCCCCATCCCCGTACCTTAGAATCGACCTCTCCCCGATTCTTCACGGTAAACCTTGGAATCCGTACCCCTTTGGGCGCTCGTCCTCGCCCTCGTTCTCCTGATTCTCTGCTCGGCCTTTTTCGCGATGGCGGAAACGGCCCTGATGGCAGCCAATAAATACCGCTTGCGCCACCTGGCCAAGCGCGGCCACCGCGGCGCCGTCACCACCCTGTGGCTGCTGGAGCGTACCGACAAGCTGCTGTCGCTGGTGCTGATCGCAAATACCCTGATCAATGCGATGGCCACCGCCCTGGTGACGGCGATCGCGATCCTGTTCTTCGGCCACGAGGAAAGCGTCATCACGATCGCCACCGCCAGCGTGGCCTTCCTGCTGATCGTGTTCGCCGAGATCGCGCCAAAAGTGATCGGTGCCACCTATCCGGAACGCATCTCGCTGGGCACCAGCCTGGTGCTGCGGCCGCTGATGAAGCTGGCCAAGCCGGCGATCTGGTTCGTCAACCTGTTCGTCTCCGCCATCTTGCGTCCGCTGGGCATCCGCGGCGGCGCCGACGCCCACCAGCAGCGCCTGTCGCCGGAGGAATTGCGCACCGTCGTGCTGGAGGGCGGCAACTTCATGCCGCAAAAGCACAAGAGCATCCTGCTCAACCTGTTCGACCTGGAAAAGATCTCGGTCGAGGACATCATGACCCCGCGCAGCCAGATCGAAGCCCTGAACCTTGCATCACCGGTCGAGGACATCATGGCCGAGCTGACCACCTCCTACCACCGCAAGCTGCTGGTCTATGAAGGCGAGATCAACAAGGTGGTCGGCATCCTGGCGGTCCGCAAGGCGGTCCGGCTGCTCAACGAAGCGGACGAGCTGACGGTCGACCACATCCGGGGACTGCTGAGCGAGCCCTACTTCATCCCCCAGGACACGGACGTCTTTACCCAGCTTCAGTATTTCCAGGAAAATAAGGAAAGGCTGGGCATCATCGTCGACGAATACGGCGAAGTGCAGGGCCTGGTCACGCTCGAGGACATCATCGAGGAAATGATCGGCGACTTCACCACCTCGACCCCGAGCAATGCGCGCGCCGACGCCATGGCCTGGAACACGAAAGGCGAATGCCTGCTCGAAGGCAGTACGCCTCTGCGCGACATCAACAAGAAGCTGGGCCTGGAACTGCCGCTGGACGGGCCGAAGACGGTCAACGGCCTGCTGCTGGAACTGCTGCAGGAAATTCCCGAGTTTCCGATTGCGCTGAAGGTGGGTCAGTGCGTGATCGAAGTGGTGCAGGTGCAGAATCAGTCAATCAAGATCGTGAAACTGTTGCGGCCGGCTGCCGTCAAACGGTGGCTGGCGGCCTGAAAAGCCGCCACGTCGCCCCCGCGAAGGCGGGGGCCCAGGTTTGTATGCGTTTCCTTAGCTCAAGCAAACTTGGATTCCCGCCTCCGCGGGAAGTCGTTTCCGACAATGTCGGGAACGACGATGTGCTTTTGCCCACCCAGGAGCCGCAATGACCCCAGCCAACAGCTTATCACCTCAGCAATACCATTCCGTCTACGTGGTATGCACGCCTCTTTCCCAACGCCAATCTCTTTACAAATTTGATGCCTGCGGGCATGATCCCAAGCAGCCGCCGGGCATAACCGTCCAGCCCGGCCCCTTGTCGACACTCCGTCCCTGATCCTATGGCAGCAGTCCTCCCCAACACGACCGCAGGCACCGCATTGCCCGGGTTGGCGCGCGCCCTGGTCCAGGCGGGGCGATTGACGCTAGCGCAGGCGGACGGCCTCCAAAAGAAGGCCGCCGCCGACAAGACTGGTTTCATCGACACCTTGCTCGGCGCCGGAATCATCGATGCGCGGGGCCTGGCGGTATTCTGCGCCGAGACCTTCGGCTATCCCCTGCTCGACCTGTCCACCTTCAATGTGGACTCCCTCCCCACCAACGCCATCGATGCCCGCCTGATGCAGGGCCAGCGCGTGGTGGCGCTGTCCAAGCGTGGCAACAAGCTGTCGGTGGCGCTGTCCGATCCGACCAATTCCCAGGCCCTGGACCAGATCAAGTTTCAGAGCGAAGCCTCGGTCGAGCCGGTGATCGTCGCCCACGACACCCTGCTGGCCCTGCTGGCGGGCCTGTCGAAGAACGCCGAACAGAGCATCAGCGAGCTGGTCGGCGACGATGCCGAGATCGAATTCGCCGAGGACGAGCCGCACGCCGCGGCGGTCGAAGCCGCCGCCACCGAAGTCGAGGACGCGCCCATCGTGCGCTTCCTGAACAAGGTGCTGATGGACGCGATCACGCTGGGCGCTTCGGACATCCACTTCGAGCCCTACGAAAAGCAGTACCGGATCCGCCTGCGCGTGGACGGCGTGCTGCGCGACCACCTGGCGCCGCCGCTGTCGATCCGCGACAAGCTGGTCTCGCGCATTAAGGTGCTGGCCAAGCTCGACATCTCGGAAAAGCGCGTGCCGCAGGACGGCCGCATGCGCCTGGTGCTGTCGCCGACCAAGTCGATCGACTTCCGTGTCAGCACCCTGCCGACCCTGTTCGGCGAAAAGACGGTCATGCGTATCCTCGACGCCACCCAGGCGCAGATGGGCATCGACTCGCTGGGCTACGACCCGGACCAGAAGGCGCTGCTGATCGACGCCATCACCCGCCCCTACGGCATGGTGCTGGTGACGGGGCCGACCGGCTCCGGCAAGACGGTGTCCTTATATAGCTGCCTGAACCTGCTGAACAAGCCGGGCATCAATATCTCGACGGCCGAAGACCCGGCCGAGATCAACCTGCCCGGCGTGAACCAGGTCAACGTCAACGAAAAGGCCGGACTCACCTTTCCGGTCGCCCTGAAAGCCTTCCTGCGCCAGGATCCGGACATCATCATGGTCGGCGAGATCCGCGACCTCGAAACCGCCGACATCGCCATCAAGGCCGCCCAGACCGGCCATATGGTGTTCTCGACCCTGCACACGAACGACGCGCCGTCCACGCTGACGCGCCTCATGAACATGGGCGTGGCGCCCTTCAACATCGCCTCTTCGGTGATCATGATCACGGCCCAGCGCCTGGCGCGCCGCCTGTGCACCTGCAAGCAGCCCCTCGACATCGAGCGCGACGTGCTGAAGGCGGCGGGCTTCCGCGACAGCGACCTGGACGGCGAATGGAAGCCCTACGGCCCGGTCGGCTGCGAACGCTGCCTGGGTTCCGGCTACAAGGGCCGGGTCGGCATCTACCAGATCATGCCGATCAGCCCAAGCATCGAGGCCCTGATCCTGGCCAGCGGCAACTCGATGGAGATTGCCGCCCAGGCCGAAAGCGAAGGCGTGAACTCGCTGCGCCGCTCCGGCCTGATGAAGGTGAAACAGGGGCTGACCAGCCTCGAAGAAGTGCTCGGCTGCACCAACGAGTAGTAAACCAATACGGGAAAACACATGGCAACTTCGGCCCAAGTCCGCAGCGCTGGCGGCGCCCAGATCAAGGAGCACGTCTACGCCTGGGAAGGCAAGGACAAGACCGGCAAGACCGTACGCGGCGAGATGCGCGCCGGCGGCGAAACCATCGTCAACGTGACCCTGCGCCGCCAGGGCGTCATGGTCACCAAGGTCAAGAAGAAAGCCTACCGCAGCGGCAAGAAGATCGTCGACAAGGACCTGACCCTGTTCACGCGCCAGCTCGCCACCATGATGAAGGCCGGCGTGCCGCTGCTGCAATCCTTCGATATCGTCGGCAAGGGCCACTCGAATCCGTCGATGTCCAAGCTGATCATGGACCTGCGCGCCGACATCGAGACCGGCACCAGCCTGAACAACGCCTTCCGCAAATACCCGCTCTATTTCGACCCGCTGTTCTGCAACCTGGTGGGCGCCGGCGAACAGGCCGGCATCCTCGAAGACTTATTGACGCGCCTGGCGATCTACAAGGAAAAGACCCTGGCCCTGAAGGGCAAGATCAAGTCGGCCCTGATGTACCCGATCTCGATCCTGGCGATCGCCTTCATCGTCACCGCCGTGATCATGATCTGGGTGGTGCCTGCCTTCAAGGAAGTGTTCACCACCTTCGGCGCCGACCTCCCGACCCCGACCCTGGTGGTGATGGCGATGTCCGACTTCGTGGTGAAGTGGTGGTACATCATCTTCGGTTCGCTGTTCGGCGCCATCTACTTCTTCTTCCAGTCCTGGCGCCGCTCGCTGAAGATGCAGCAGGCCATGGACCGCCTGATGCTGCGCCTGCCGGTCTTCGGCGACGTGATCCGCAAGGCGACCATCGCCCGCTGGACCCGCACCCTGGCCACCATGTTCGCGGCCGGCGTGCCGCTGGTCGAAGCCCTCGACTCCGTCGGCGGCGCCTCCGGCAACGCGGTCTACCTGGACGCGACGAGAAAGATCCAGACCGAAGTCAGCACCGGCACCAGCCTGACGGCGGCCATGCAGAACGCCAACGTGTTCCCGAACATGGTCACCCAGATGGTCGCCATCGGCGAAGAATCCGGCGCCCTCGACGGCATGCTGGGCAAGGTTGCGGATTTCTATGAAGAGGAAGTCGACGAGGCGGTGAGCGCGCTGTCTTCGCTGATGGAGCCGATGATCATGGTTATCCTGGGCGTGCTGATCGGCGGCCTGGTGGTGGCGATGTATCTGCCTATCTTCAAGCTGGGGTCGGTGGTTTAAAACTTTGACATTGTAGGTTCTCAGAATACTTCGCAGTGAATTCGCAGTGATCTCATGGTGTTCGCAGTAGTTTGCTCGGGTTTGGCAAACTACTGCACAAGCGAGATGCCAAGACCTATCGAAAGTGTCCGTCGCGGTGGGGGAATGCCAATATAAGAAATTGCACTCAGTTTTTTTGCTCGTTATCCCGTACGAAATGCTGATGCATTTCCGTCGTCAGCTTTTCGATGCGTTCCGCCATGGCTTTGGTGATTTCCGTCAGCTCTGTATTCTGACGGAGCAGCTCAAGCATCTGCTCGGATTGCTTGGTTGACGCAGTGGCGATTGCTTCGCGGTGCTTGGCATCCGCGTCGGAATGGGCCTTGTCCCGCGCTGCCTGGCGAGTTTGGGCAAGCAAGATAAGCGGCGCCGCATAAGCCGCCTGGAGGCTGAACGCCAAATTCAAAAGAATGAAAGGGTAAAGGTCAAAATGCGTGAAGCCCAGCACGTTTGCTGCGATCCAGACGGCGACGATTAAGGTTTGCCCACCGAGAAAAACCGGCGTTCCGAAGAAACGGGCGAAGGCTTCCGCTCGCAGTCCAAACAAGTCACTGCCAAACGTCTTGAACAAATGTTCGTGCTGACGATGGAAGCGCAAGTGATCGACATCAGGCTCACCTTCCGAAGATAAAGTGTGGACTTGAGACGAGTTCATGACATCCCCTTAAGAAGGCCCGACACGCTCACTATAACTCACATCAAGTTCAAGTCTTGGTGATCTTGCCCTGCTTTTCCCGGACACAGCCTGATGCTTAGTTAGCGTCAGTTTCCAGGGCCTGACGTCGTCGCTTTTTCCTAAACATGCGCGGCGATTTGTACCCTAGCGCCGAATGCGGATGCACCTCGTTGAAGTGCCTGTCATGAAAAAAGCCGGTATGCCGAGATTTAACGGCCTGGTAACCAGGTCGACAGTTTCTTTGATTGAGACCATGAGTTTCTGGCGTCCTAAAACCTGGAGCTTGGACTCGGGCGGCACTTCAGGCATCCGCCTGAAGCAAGGCCCTTACAGCGTCGACGCGCGAACCTCGTGTTTGAACCTCGCCGACAGCACGCGCTGGACTTTGTCGATGTCGACCGGCTTGGTAAGGTGGAGGTCGAAACCCGCCTCGAGGCTGCGCGCCTGATCGGCCTCGCTGCCCCAGCCGGTGAGCGCCACCAGCACCCGAGCCTGCGCGCCCGGCAAGGCCCGTAACAGGAATGCAGTCTCGTAGCCATTCATGCCCGGCATCCCGATGTCGAGGAACACCACCGCAGGGTCATGCCGCTTCACCATCTCTACCGCTGTCTGCCCGTCGTGCGCGAGGAATACCTCGTGGCCGCTCATGTCCAGCACCATGGCCATGGTCTCGGCCGCGTCGCGGTTATCGTCGACGACCAGCACCCTGTGCCGCTCGATGGCGTCCTGACTCGAAGGCGGTGCGGCCTCGGCTGGCTCCGGCATGTCGGCACGCGGCAGCCAGATGCGGAACAGGCTTCCTGCGCCCGGGCCGGCGCTCTGGGCGGCGACGCGGCCACCGTGCATCTCGACCAAGCCCTTGACGACGCTCAGGCCGATGCCCAGCCCGCCCTGTGCATGGTCCAGGTGCTGCTGCACCTGCGCGAACCGGTCGAACACGTGCTCGATCATATCGGGCGGGATGCCGATGCCCGTGTCGGCCACTTCGATGAGCAGCATGCCGGGCTGAGGGGACTCGCCACCGCGCAGCGCCACGCGGCCTCCACGTGGCGTGTACTTCGCCGCGTTGTTAAGCAGGTTGCCCACCACCTGCACTAGCCGGGTCGGGTCACCCGTGACCCATAGCCCCCGATCCACACCTTGCCAAATGACCTCATGGCCCTGCGCATCGAGCAGAGCCTGCACGCCCTCCAGCGCTTGTTCGAGCACGGATTGCAGCGAAAGCGGTTCCTGCTTCAGCAGGATTTTGCCCTGCCGGATGCGGGCAATGTCGAGCAGGTCGTCGACCAAGTGCACCATGTGATCGAGCTGGCGTTGCATGATGCCCAGCACCTGATCCGCCTGGCTCGGCAGCTCGCCTTTGATGTTCTGCAGCAATTGCAGCCCGGTGCGCAAAGGTGCGAGCGGATTGCGCAACTCGTGCGCGAGCGTGGCCAGGAAGTCGTCCTTCTGACGATCGGCAAGCTTGAGCGCCTCGCGCGTGCGTACATAGTCGGTAATGTCGACACAAGCGCCGGTCATTGTCTTCGCGCGGCCCGTCGGGTCCAGGAAGGTCCGGCCACGATCATACAGCCAGTGCACCGAACCATCCGGGTACACCACCCGGAACTCCATCTCGAAATCGTCACCGTCATCGCGGCAGCGTTCGCAGCGGCGGATAACCTCGGCGCGGTCGTCCTGATGAACCAGCGCGATGAATTGGTCGAGGCTACGCACCGCCTCCCCGGGGCGCAGTCCGAACAGGCGGTCAAGCGCGCCATCCCAGGTGAGCCGGTTGTCCTGGATGTCCCAGTGGAAGGTGCCGGTGCGGCTGGCTTCCAGGGCCATCTCCATCGCCAGTTCGGTGGTCTTGCGGCTGGTGATGTCCATAGCCGTGCCGTTAGCGCGCACACAGCGGCCGGCGTCGTCGAATAGTCCGCGTCCCTTGGCCGCAATCCAGCGAACCCGGCCGTCGTCGCGTCCCACCGTACGGTACTCGACGTTGTAAAGCTCGCGCCGCTGCGGATCGCACGCCGCCGCGAATGCGCGGGCCACTGTCGCCCGATCGTCCGGATGCAGGCCCGCGAAGAAGTCGTCCAGCGAAAGCGCTTCATCGGTCGTGATGCCGAACATGGTTCGCAGCCCTGGTTGCCAGATCAGGCTGCCCTCGGGCACGTTCACGTCCCAGAACGCGATCTCGGAAGCGTCCGTGGCCAGGCGCAGGCGTTCTTCGCTCTCGGCCAGGGCCTGCTGCGCCGCGCTCGCGGCACGTGCGTTGTCCGCGAGCATTACTGTCGAGGTGGTTTCGATCGCTGCGCAGAAGATGCCCGCGACCTGCCCGTCGTCATCCAGCAAGGGCGTGTAGGTGAAGCTGAAATAGTGTGGTCCGGGCGTCTTGCGGCTGGCCAAGCGGAACAGCTTGTTCTCGAATGACAGCGACTCGCCGCGCATGACGGCCTCGTTCAACGGCCCTAGTTCGTCCCAGATCTCGCCCCAGACGTCGGCCATCGAATGGCCGAGCGCATCGGGATGTTTGTCGCCAAGGATCGGGATGTAGTCGTCGTTATAGAGCGAGATGCAGCGTGGCCCCCAGCCGATGTACATAGGCTGCTGCGCGCGCAGGATCAGGCTCACGGCCGTCTTCAGGGACAGAGGCCAAGATCCCGGTGCGCCAAGCGGCGTCGTCGACCAGTCGTGGCAACGGATCAGTGCGCCCATAGCGCCACCACCGCGCAAGTGCGGCTGGTCTGGGGGGTCGATCATTGGTATGGCTCAATATATCAGCGGCGCAGAAGCGATTCGCACAGCTTGCTTGGGTTAAGTCTACATTTTTAGAGGCGAAGGATAAGACTCTACCCGGTCGCTCGCTGCCTGCGGGACAGTGTCTTCCCGAATAGTTGCTCAGTTCCAGTGGCTAGCCAACTAAAGAATTGTAAGTTAGGCAGCCCATGCATCTCAAGACTGCACCGGCTACAGGGATATTGTACTTATTGACAAAAAAGTGTGGAAGAAATCACGCCGGCCGCTCCCATGGAAACTCGGCTGGCAAACCTGCTTGCCTTGCCCAGCCGTTGCACGCAAGACCATACTTTTTCAGTCTACTGACAAAGTGCGATGATGTCTATCGGGTAATATGCTTGAACCACTTAAGAGGTGTGAAGCTGCTGCCAATGTAGCCATTTTAGAAAGCTTGCTCATCTATCCGGTACGGCTCATCAAGTGGGAATAGAGCACCGTCACCAAGGGTGCTCCAAGTGCCAGCACAAACACCCCGAGCACCTTATCCCCCCGCTCCAGCCCGAACGCGGCAACCAGCATCCCCAGCCCGCTCGCCACGAAAATCCAGCGCCCGGCCTTGCGCGATTTGTCGAGCGCCCCAATCGCGATATAGAGCATGCCCAGCGCAAGGGCAATATAGTTGCTGGTATCGACCTCACGTCCCAGCGCATGAATCGCAATGACCGCCTGGATCGCAAGCTGGACGAAAAGCAGGCGCGAAAACACGGTACGCCGGACCCGCGCCGGCGGAACGGAATCTCCCGACGATGAAAAGCCCTGCGGCGAGACGGACATCAAGAACCACACCACACAGGCGACGATCGGAATAATCAAGAGGCCGGCCCACTCCCCGACCCAGGCATCCGGCCTGCCATCCGAACCCCAATGAATCACGACCTGCCCGCCGGCAGGCAATTCGTGAATCGCCCAGAGTGCAATGCCGAACATGGCGGCAATGAGAATCGCATTCAGGGCAGCGGCGAAAAGCTTGTTCAATTTTTCCCTTGCAATCAGTTAGCGCCTCCAGAATACCAGTTCCTACCCCGCACGCATTAAAAGCTGAGACTGGATTTCAAACCGATCACGAAGGCATTGCTGTTGCGCGTCGTGCCGCCCGGATGCACGATGTACTGAAGATTGGGACGCACAATCACCGAGGGCAGCGGCACCCAGGAGTAATACAGCTCGCCCACGTATTCGTAGCCACCGCCCGCGACGGTGTCCTGGCCGGTGCGGGCATTGTTCTGGCGCGTGAAATCGGCGAAGCGCCCATTGTTGTGGGTGGCACCCACGGCGAAGCCGATCGAGTCCTGGGCGCGGCTCTCGAACGGGCCCTTGTACTGCACGCCCAGCGTGAGCTGGTGGTCCAGTTGGGCCGTGTCGTGGTCGGCCTGCGTGAAATTCAGGAACAGCGTCGCGCCGCTACCCTTGGCCGTTCCGGTCACCTTCTGCTGCAGGCTCAGGTAGGCACCGTACTGGCCGTTGCGCTCGAGGGGTTCCAGTCCCGTCAGGCCGCGCGGGTTGTGGTTGCGGTCGAAGAACAGGTCCTTGCCGTCCGAAGTGTTGTACCAGGCGCCCAGCTTGTAGGAACCGGGCAGGCCCTGCCAGTTCGGCTGCCAGCCGAGCTCCAGCGGGATCAGGGCGCCGGTGGTGCCGCTCGGGTTGTTCGGCTTCCAGCCGTTGTGGCGCGCGTATTCGTCGTCCACGTACTTCGGATTGACCTGGTAGACGCCCAGCTGCGCGTAGCTGTCCGCGGACGGGTGGTATTTGATGCGCGCGGCCCATTGGCTGGTCGGCCAGTTGACCCAGTAGTTGCCGACCAGGTTGCCCGGCTGGGCGCTGCAGAAAGTCAGGTTCTGGAAGTCGCAGGAAAAGCTGAAGAAATCCTCGCTGAGGGTCATGCGCCCGAACTTGAGTTCCAGGCGGTCGTCGAGCAGCTTCTGGTTCAGCCACAACTGCGTCAGGTGCCAGGTCTGGCCGCGTCCATAGACTTCCTGGATCAGCAAGTTGTTGCCGATGTGTGCGTCCGCGCCGAGATTGCGGCCATTACGGTCGGTCATGGTGAACTGGAAGCTGCCGCCGCGCCAGCCCCAGCGCTTGTCGAGGTCGACGGTGGTGCCGAATTCCCACTGGTCGGTGTCGCGCGTCAGGTGTTCGGTGCCGCCGCTGAAGTTGTGGGCCAGCTGGTTGCCGTAGCCGAGATTGAACACCACGCCGCGGTCGGCCAGCTGCTTGCGCAGGCCGCCCCAGTCGCCGGTCAGGGTGGGGCTGGTCGTGAGGTCGCCGGCATGGGCCATGGCCTGGCCCAGCAAGGCCGCCGCGGCAAGGACGCCGGGCCGGACCAGAGAGCGCCGGGAACGGAAAAGCCTGTCGAGCGTCGCCATGTGATTCCCCCTGCATTGACACCTTGGAGTCGTATCGAGGCGATGGAGTTCGCCTAGGGCAGCGCATAGGCGATCACATAATCGCCCAGTCTGGTGCCGAAGGATCCGTGGCCACCCGCGGCGATCACGACGTACTGTTTGCCGTTGGCGGAATAAGTCATCGGCGTGGCCTGGGCGCCTGCCGGCAGGCGGGCCTGCCAGAGCTGCCTGCCGGTGTTCACGTCGAAGGCGCGCAGATAGTTGTCCGCGGTCGCGCCGATGAAGGCGAGGCCGCCGGCCGTCACGATCGGGCCGCCCAGCATCGGCATGCCCATCTTGAAGGGCAGCGGCACCGGCGAGCTGTCGCGCACCGTACCGATGCGCTTCTTCCACACGATCCTGTTGGTCTTCAGGTCGATCGCGGAGATATACCCCCAGGCCGGCTGCTTGCACGGCAGGCCGATCGGCGAGAGGAAAGGATTCAGGGTCACGCCGTAGGGCACGCCGTATTGCGTCTGCAGGCCCTGTTCCGAGCCGCCGCCCTTTACGCCGGGTACCGGTTCCACCGGATTGTTCGGGCCGCGCGGCACCAGGCGCGAGACGAAAGGCAGCGCCATCGGATTGGCGATGGCGATCTGGCGATCGGTGTCGACGGCGATGCCGCCCCATTCGAACATGCCGAGGTTGCCGGGGAAGACGAGCGTGCCCTGCAACGAGGGCGGCGTGAAGGTGCCTTCGTAGCGCAGCCGGTGGAAGATCACGCGGCACACGAGCTGGTCGTACATGGTCGCGCCCCACATGTCGGCATCGGTGAGCAGCTTCGACGGGCGGAAAGTGAGTTCGGAGAAGGGCTGGGTCGGCGAGACACGGTCGCCGGGCGCCGCGCCCTGCGGCACCGGCCTTTCGGGCGCGGGCACGACCAGCGCGCCGCTGCGGCGGTCGAGCACGAACAGGTTGCCCGTCTTCGTTGGCGCGTACACGACCGGAATGGTCTTGCCGTCCTTGCCGGTGATGTCGGCCAGCGTCGGCTGCGACGGCAGGTCCATGTCCCACAAGTCGTGGTGCACGGTCTGGTAGAACCAGGCCAGCTTGCCCGTCGACGCGTGCAGCGCCAGCAGGCCGGACGCATGGCGCTCCTGGTCGGGCGTGCGCTTGCCGCCCCAGATATCCGGTGTCGATACGCCCATCGGCAGGTAGACGATGTCGAGTTGCGGGTCGTAGGCGGCCGGCGCCCACGAGTTCGGCGAATTCCATACGTAGTGCTCGCCGGGGCCCGGAATCCTGTTCGGATCGGGCGCACCGGGATCGAAGGCCCACAGCAGCTCGCCGGTCCTGACGTCGAAGCCGCGGATCACGCCGGACGGTTCGCGCGTGGAGTAGTTGTCCTCGACCGCTCCCGCCACCACGATCACCTTGCCCGTGACGACCGGCGGCGAAGTCGGCTCGTACATGTTCCTGGCCTGGTTCGTCACCGGCATGCCGTGCTGGAGGTCGAGGTCGCCCTTGTCGGCGAAGTCGGCGCAGCGCTCGCCGGTGAGCGCGTCGAGGGCGTAGAGGTGGCCGTCATTCACCGGCAGGAAGATGCGGCGCGTGCAGGCCGGGGCCGGGCCGCTAGCTGTGCTGGCAGCCAAAGCGGCGCCCTGCGCCAGGTCGACATGGGACACGCCGCGGCAGGTCACGTGCTGGAAGCTCGGGTCGGTCCGCAGACCCGGATCGAACTTCCACTTCAGCGCGCCGGTCTTCGCATCGAGGGCGAACAGTTTCTGGTGCGGCGAGCACAGATACAGCAGGTCGCCGATCTTTACCGGCGTGACTTCGTCGGTGATCTCGACGGGATCGTTCGGCCCCTTCATGTCGCCGGTGCGGAAGGTCCAGGCCACCTGCAGCTTCCTGACGTTGTCCGGCGTGATCTGCCGCAGCGGCGAGTAGCGCGTGCCCGCCTGCGTGCGGCCATAGGCGGGCCAGTCGGCCGGATCGCCGGCGCCGGCGCCGGCATTCACGTTGGCGTTCGCCGCTTGCGGTCCGGCGGCAGCGGCGAAGCGGCCGTCGACGGTCTGCGGATCGTTGAAGGCTGCGTAGACCAGCACGCCCGCCCAGATCACCAGCGCCGCAAGCAGCGAGGCGCTGTCGAACCTGGGCGGCGCCACCGGACGCAGGCTCACCAGCAGCAGCCAGACGCCGAAGACGACCAGCACGCCCGAGCGCGGCGCGAGCGCCCAGAAATCGGGCCCCGATTCCCACAGCGACCAGGCCGCCGTGCAGACCAGCACCAGGGCATAGAGCGCGAGCGCGCCGGGGCGGCGGCGGAACAGCAGCCATGCCACGCCGAGCAGCACGATGCCGGTGATGAGGTAATACGCCGATCCGCCCAGCGACAGCAGCCAGGCGCCGCCGATCAGCAGATACAGCCCTGTCAGCACGGTGAACAGGAGGCTGACGAAGCCGGTGAATCCCAGCGGCCTTGCTTGTTCTATGGACATGATGATCTACCGCTTGCACCGATGTAGACAGGGTCAGATTACACGTCACCGGAGAATCGGAGCGCACCAAACCATTCCGGCAAAACGAAAGCCAAAAATCCATCTCAGCCATAAACGAAACATATATTTGGTTTTTTATCTGATTATCGGCATGAAAATTATGTTTTTGTTGACGATACTTTCTTTTATTCGTAAATTACCTAGGCAATCGTAATAAAAAAGAAAGAATATTAATTAATATCTTTCGTTTTATGACAATCACATAAGGAGATGCAATGGAACGCAGGATCAAGTATTTGAATGCTGCCGCCTTCGCCGCCGCCGTGGCCCTGGCGCCTCTGCCGGCGGCGGCCACCGACGCCGTGGTCGCCCTCGCCGGCAACGCCTTCGTCACCAGCGCGGCGCCGAACGCCGCCGAAGTCATTACCAGCAATGGACTCGGCAACTGGACCAGCGCCGGCACCGTCACCAGCACGTACTTCCGCGTGGCCGCATCCCCCAACTGTTCGCGCAACTGTCCGGCGGCGGTGACGGTGTCGCTCAATGCGCGCCTGGCCGGCAGCACGCGCAGCACCGTCCGCGTCAGCATCAACGGCACGCCCTTCGACGTCACCTTGACGGGCAACGTCACCAAAAATTACCCGGTCGGCACCGTGATCGTCCCCGCCGGTTACGTGAAGGTGGACCTGCAGGGCGTGAGCAAGGATGGCGGCTATTTCGGCGACGTGTCCTCGATCGGCGTGTCGACCGAGGCGACGCTGAACTACGCGAACGATCCGGCCAACTACTACTGGTCGCGGCGCGGTCCTTCGGTGCACCTCGGCTTCACGGTCCCGGCGCAGACCGAGTACTTCTACAACGAGGTCACGGTCCCGCAGGGGCAGGACAAGATCGGCTCCTACTTCATGGCCAACGGCTTCACCGGCGGCTACTTCGGCATGCAGGTGAAGTCGCCGAGCGAGCGCTGGATGCTGTTCTCGGTCTGGGATGCCGACAACGGCGCCAGGACCACTCTTGTCGGCAAGGGCGCCGGCGTGGTCGACAACGGCTTCGGCGGCGAAGGCACCGGCGGCCAGTCCTACCTGCGCTTCAACTGGATCGCCGGGAATACCTATCGCTTCATCACCCGCGCCCGGCCCGACGGCGCCGGCGGCACCGATTACTCGGCCTGGTTCTTCGCTCCGGAAACCGGCGCCTGGAAGTACATCGCCACCTGGAAGCGGCCGGGAACCTCCAGCTACCTGACCGGCGTCTACTCCTTCCTCGAGAACTTCATCGACACCAACGGCTATATGGAGCGCTCGGCCGACTACGGCAACCAGTGGGCGCGCTCGAACACCGGCAGCTGGACCGAAATCACCACCGCCCGCTTCACCGGCGACGCCACCGCGGCCAACGCCCAGCGCATGGACTATGCCGGCGGCCGGCGCGGCAGCAGCTTCTACCTGCGCAACGGCGGCTTCTTCAGCAACTATGTGCCGATCAACCAGAACTTCACCCGCCCGGCCACCGGCACCCCGCCCGCCGTCGACCTCAACGCCCTGCCGCTGCAGTGAGCGCAAACCATCAGGAGTCCATCATGTTCAAACGATCGCCGCGTACAGTTCTCCTTGCCGCCCTTCTCGCCTCCCTTGGTTTTGCCGGCACCGCCCAGGCCAACATCATCGAAGGCTTCGACGACATCGCCAGCCTGGCCGCCAGGGGCTTCATCCTGCGCAATGCCAGCGCACCAGTCGGCAGCAACGGCTTCTTCCAAGGGAACAGCCGCGTCTTCGGCGCCCAGGACGGCGCACCGGGCGCCTACCTCGGCGCCAACTACCAGAGCGCGGCCGCCAGCGGCGGCATCGACGACTGGCTGATCAGCCCGGAGTTCTCGACCAGCGCCGGCGGCACCATCTCCTTCTATGTGCGGGCGGCGGCGGACCAGGGCTACACCGACCTGTTCCAGTACGGCCTGAGCACGGGCGGCACCGGCGCCGCCGATTTCGTCCTCGGCAGCCTGGACGCCGCGCCGACCGGCGACTGGACCCGCGTCAGCCTGGACTTCGCCGGCACCGGCACGCCGGGCAGCGTCGGCCGCTTCGCGATCCGCTACACCGGTCCGGCGGACACGGCCAACTACATCGGCATCGACACGCTCTCGCTGCTGCTGCCGGAACCGGCCAGCCTGGCGCTGCTGGGACTCGGACTGGCCGGCCTCGGCGCCAGCCGCCGCGGGATCAGGCGCGCGGCCCGCTGACGGCAGCGTCGTCGATGAAACGGCTGGGCGCGATGCCCAGCGCCCGCCGGAACATCGCCGAGAACGCGCTCTGGCTTTCATAGCCCATGCGCGCGGCGACTTCGCCCAGCGGCAGGCCGCGGACCATCAGTTCGATCGAGCGTTCCAGCCGCAGTTGCTGGCGCCAGGCGCCGAAGCCGAGGTTCATCTCGTCGCGGAACAGGCGCGCCAGCGTGCGGGCGCTGGCGCCCACCTGTCCGGCCCAGTCTTCCAGGGTCCGGTGCGAGGCCGGATCGGCGGCCAGCGCCTGGCATAAGGCCTGCAGGCGACGGTCGCGCGGCATGCGCAGGCCGAGCGACAATGCCGGCGCCCTTCCCACTTCCACCAGCAGCAGCTCTGTCAGCAGGTGCCGCCGCCCGTCATTGACAGGATCCGCCGCCAGCAAGGCTTCGAACAACGCCCGCGTGAGCGCCGAAATCTCGATCACCGCGCAGGCGTCGATGGCGCGCGGCGCCGCCTCCGGCGCCACGTAGATGGTGCGCAGCTCGACCTCGCCCAGCATGGTCACCTCGTGCTCGACGTCCGGTGGAATCCACACCGCGCGCAACGGCGGCACGATCCACATCATCTCCTGCGCTTCCACCTGGATGCTGCCCCGGAAGGGATAGGCGATCTGCGCCCAGGCGTGGCGGTGCTTCGGCACCCGCAGGCCGGGCGCGGGGCGGCGCAGGTTGACCGTCACCGGCTCCGCAATGGAGGGGACGCGGCGCGGGTCGGGGTCGAAATCGAGGGTTGTCAGCATTGCGACAATTCTTGTCCGCCTGTCGAAATCCTGTCAAGGCGCCGCTGCCTAGAATGGCGGCTGCTTGTTCCAACAGGAGACCATTCGATGAGCACTCACACTACCCTCCGCCGCATCACCGTGCCGCAGATCCGCGCCATGAAGGGACCTGGACGCATCGTCTCCCTGACTGCCTACACGAGTTTGATGGCGAAGCTGATGGATGATTATGTCGACCTGATCGTGGTCGGCGACTCGACCGGCATGGTGGCCTACGGGATGGAGTCGACCCTGCAGGTCGGCCTCGACATGATGATAGCCCACGGCAAGGCGGTGGTACGCGGTGCCGCGCGCGCCTGCGTGGTGGTCGACATGCCCTTCGCCACCTATCAGGAATCGCCGCGGCAGGCCTACCGGAACGCAGCCCGGGTGCTGGCCGACACCGGCGCCCAGGCGGTCAAGATGGAGGGCGGCGAAGAGCTTCTCGAGACCGTGGATTTCCTGGTACGGCGCGGGATTCCGGTGATGCCGCACATCGGCCTGCTGCCCCAGCACGTGCAGGCGATGGGCGGCTTTCGCTACCAGGCCCGCACGCCGGAAGAGATCGACGCGCTGGTGCGGCTGGCGCGCGGCCTGGAGCGGCAAGGCGCCTTCTGCCTGCTGATCGAAGGCACCAGCGAGGCGGCGGCGCGCACCGTCACCGGGGCGGTGGCGATCCCGACCCTCGGCATCGGCGCCTCACCCAGCTGCGACGGCCAGGTACTGGTCACCGAAGACATGCTCGGCCTGTTCTCCGACTACCGGCCGCGCTTCGTCAAGCAGTATGCCGCGCTGGCCGACAATATGCGGGAGGCCTTCGGAAAGTACCGCGACGAAGTCCGCGACGGTACTTTCCCCAGCCTCGATCACTGCTTCGCGGCGGCCGGCGCCCCGGCTCAGAAGAACTTGTAAGCGGCCGACACCGAGAACTGGCGGCCGAACAGGTTCTGGCTGTGGTTATAGCCTTCCCAGCCGTTCGGATCGTAGTATGGGCGCTTGTCCAGCAGGTTCTTGACGTTCAGCCCCACCTCCAGGTTCTTCACCGGCTTCCAGTTGAAGCCCAGGTTGACCGTGGTGTACGAGGGCGCGCCGTCGCAGGAGCTCTCCGGCAGCGCAATCCCACCCGAGGTGCACTTCTCCGGCGCGTTGTCGGTGTCGTAGGGACCGTAGGCCCACTTGGTGCGGCCGGTGAAGTTGACGAACAGGCTGGTCACGAAGTTGCGGTAGCTCCAGTCGGCGTTGACGGTCGCACGCAGGCGCGGCGAATCGTAGTAGCCGACGTAGTTGCCCGAGAAGCCGCTGCCGTCGTCGTAGTTATAGGTCTCGCGGCGGCGGATGGTCGCCGCCACGCCCGTGTTCAGCTTGCCCCAGGCGCCCAGCGAGAAGCGGGTGCGCGCATCGATGTCGAAGCCGTCCACCAGCGTGCGGCCGCGGTTCAGGTAGGAGTTGATCAGGCCGCCCAGGTTGCCCACCGAGTAGCCCGGCACGCCGCCGGCGCAGGCCGCCGCATTCGCCGCGTTGGCGCACATGCCGCGTACCGCCGCCATGTTGGCGCGGTCGGCGTCGGTGAGATCGTTGCGGATCGCCTGGCTGGTGCCTTGCAGCGCCGGGCCGTACTGGTCGACCAGGTCGGTGAACAGCTGGTTGAAGTCCTGGCGCACGATCTCGTTGCGGCGGTTGACGATCCAGTAGTCGATCGAGATGCTGACGTCGCGGGCCGGCTGCAGCACCACGCCCAAGGTACCGATCTTGGCCTTCTCCGGCTGCAGGTTCGGATTCGGCGGCGTCAGGCCGCCCACCGTGGTCGAGCAGTTCGAGTTCAGCAGAGTCTTGCCGAGATCGACGTCGGTCGGCGTCACCGATTTCATCAGCAGGCGCGCCATCGCATTGGTCTCGTCGCAGCGCACGGTGTCGCGGATGCCGCCGACCTGGGCGAACACGCCGCCCTCGCCCGATTCCGCCAGGTTGGGCGCGCGGAAGCCTTCCGAATAGGTGCCGCGCACCAGCAGCTCGGGACGGGCGCGCCACTGCACGCCGATCTTCGGCGCCAGGTTGGCGGCAAAGTGCGGGTACTTGTCCAGGCGCGCCGCCGCGTTCAGTTCCAGCTTGTCGGTCAGCGGCACCACCACTTCGCCGAACACGGCGCCGATGGTGCGCTTGCCGTCGAACCAGGAACCGCCCTGCTGGGTGATCAGGCCGTTGACGGCATCCGGATTGCCCGGGGTCTCGAAGCTCTCGCGCATCAGGCTGGTGCCGACGGCGGCGCGCACCTCGCGCTCGCCGATCTTCGCGATCGTACCCTCGATCTTGGCGTCCCAGGTAATCAAACGGGTCCAGGACTGGATGTCGAAGGTCGGGAAGGCTTCGCGCAGCAGGGCCGCATTGGCTTCGCTGATCTCGCCGAACTTGTAGGCCGGATTGTCGGCGATGTAGGGACGCTTGGTGACCGGATCGATGGTGGTCGGGCCGAAGGCCTTCTCGAAGCCCTTGGTGTTGATGTTGGTGGTCTGGTACAGGGTCGAGTGGCTGCCGGCGACCGCCAGCGCGGTCTCGAAGTCCCAGTCGCCGAACACGGTGCCGCGCAGGCCGGCCAGCGCGCGGTAGCTGTCGTCGATATTCGTCTGGCCGAAGTGGCCGGGCGCATCCTGCAGGATGTAGTTCAGGCCGGCGGCGCCGCCCATCTTGGCGGCCATGTCCGGATCCAGCCTGCCCTTCAGGTAGACGTTGTTCGGTCCCAGGTAGGGATTGACGAAGGTGTTCAGCGTGGTGCCGGTATTGCGCGCGAACCAGTTGCTGGTGCTGCCGCTGTTGAAGGTGCGCGGGCCGTTCTCGCCGCGCATGCGGATATGGGTGTAGGCGCCTTCGGCGAAGCCTTCCAGGCTGTCGCTGATGCGCAGGCGGCCGGCCAGGTAGCCTGTGGCGCGCTTGGACAACGGGCCGGTGTCCAGCGCATATGGCAGGTTGTTCCAGATGCAGCGGGTGCCCGATGCTTCGACGATCGAGGACGGGCAGCCGTTCACCGCGCGTTGGGTGCGGGCATTGTTCTTCAAAGGGTCGAACACGAAGAAGGTACCGGGGTTCATCGTGCCCGGCTCGCTGCCGGTACCGATGCGGAAGTTCGGGATGAAGTTCGGGTTGTTGACGTAGAAGTACTCGGGGCGCTTGTCGTAGGTGTCGGCCAGGGCGATGCGGTCGCGCTGGTAGAGGTTCAGCGAGCCGTAGACGTTGTAGCCGTCGTTGCCCAGGTCGCCCTTGCCGAACAGGATGCTGCCCTGGCGCTCGCCATAGGACGAAACCCGCGACGAGGAATCGTTGCTGCCGCGGACTTCGAGGCCCTGGTAGTTCTTCTTGGTGATCACGTTGATCACGCCGGCCACCGCATCCGAACCGTACACCGCCGAAGCACCGTCGGTCAGCACTTCCATGCGTTCGATCGCCGCGGCGGGAATCGCGTCGATGTTCACGAACATGGTCTGGAAGCCGGCCGGCGCACCGTAGAAGGACAGGCGGCGGCCGTTCAGCAGCACCAGCGTGCCCTGGGCGCCGAGGCCGCGCAGGTTGGCCTGCGAGCCGCCGTCGGAGCCGGTGAACATCGAGCGGAAGTCTTGCTGGGCCGGACGCGCGGCCGGCAGGTTGTCGAGCACCTGCAGCAGCGTGCGGGCGCCCATGTTCTCGATCTCCTTGGCGTCGATCACCTGCACCGGCGAGGCGGTTTCGGCGTTGATGCGCTTCAGGCTCGAACCGGTCACTTCGACCCGCGCCATCTTCCCTTCCTGGCGCGTGTCGTCGGACTTCGCCGGCTTGTCCGCCTTGACCGCCTGGTCTTCCGCCTGGCCGGCAGCGACGGCGCTCGACGCCAGTCCAGCGGCCGCCAGGGCGGCCAATAATGTTTTCAGCTTCATTTTTCTCCTCCTGTGTTTATTGATCTTGTGTGTCAGCTTGTGTGCAGCAGCAGCGCCGATCCGGCCGGCAGCGCGAGTTGGAGCCCGCCGTCCCGCGCCACCGGCGGCATGTTCCGGTAGCGCAGGGTCCAGCCGGCGCCCGGCGCCAGGGCGCCCTCGCCTTCGCCGAAGGCCAGCGCGTAGCGCGCCTCCAGGCCTGGCGCCCGCAGCGGCGCGGCGCGTACGCGGGCGCCCTTCGGCAATCCCGTGAGGCTGAGCAGCCGCGATTCGGTGGCACTCGTATTGATGGCGACGATGCGCACGCCATCCCCGTGCGCGGTCGCGTACACGCGCAGGCCCGGCAGCGGGTCGGCGCGTTCGAGTTCGTAGAAGCGGCCGCCGGCCAGCAGCTGGGCACAAAGCAGGCCGTAGTACAGCGGGCGCGGCGCGAAGCCGGTCTCGAGGTCGCCGCCGATCGGCGAGTAGTTCGATGCCGCCGCCTCGATGCGCGCCAGGACGTCTTCGCCGCGCTTGTCGATCCCGCGGCCGCGGGTGTCGTGGCCTTCCAGCGAGCTCTCGATGCTGCGCCGCGGCCCGCCCTGGAAGCAGATCCCGGTGGCGCCGTTGAACGCCGCCGACAGCGTGAAGTCCAGTCCCCACAGCGCCGAGGCGAAGGCGTTGCTGACGCCGTCGCGCCCGCCGCGGTAATAGGAATTGGTCTCGGTCAGCCAGAAACCCTGCGGGTGGTTGCGCGCCGCCCGGGCCAGCGCGGCGATCTCGCGGTCGACATCGCTGTCGTGCAGCAGGATGTCGGCCAGCGATCCGCGCTCGGCCGCCTCGCGGTAGTAATGGCGGCTGAGCAGTACGGACTCCGGCACCTCGTTCCCGAAGCGCTGCACCCAGTCGGTGTTGGCGCCGCTGTCCGGTCCCGCGATGCCTTCACGGCCGAGCGGCGCGGCCAGGCGGTCCCAGGCCGCCTTGTACTCCTCGTAGCGCTTGAAGTAGTTGTTCGCCTCGTTGCCGACCTGGAGCGCCAGCAGGCGCGGGCCCAGCCGGCTGCGCACCATGCGGGCATGGCGCTCGACCAGGTCCACGCTGCCGGCCCGCATGTTCAGGCCGAACACGACTTTCCAGCCGGTAGCGTCGAGGAAGCCGGCCAGCGCATCGATCGCGTCAAGATTCACGTCGTAATAGGGCTGCACCCGTTCGCGGTCGCGGTACAGCGGGTGCAGCACCGGCAGCGGGCCGTCGAAGCCCGCCGGTTTCGCCAGGTCGCTGGTGTTCCCGCCCAGGCGCAGCACGCCGTGCGGATTCAGGCGCCGGAAGGCGTCGACCAGACCGGTGTTGGCGGCCGCGAAGAAGCGCGGGTCGCGCAGGTTGTCGGTCTCGTAGCTGAGGCCGACGATGGTCTGCGCAACCGTGTTGCCGGTGGCGCGCGCCGGGATGGCGATGCGCGCACCGGCCGCCGTGCCGGCGGCAGAAGCGGCGCTGGAAGCCAGCGGCAGCGCCATGGCGGCCATGCCCTGGATGAAGCTGCGTCGGTCGAGCATGGGATCAGTAGCGGTCGTCGAATGCGAAGATCGGCTTGCGGTCGCGCCAGGCGCCGCGCGTGAAGTCGGGGAAGTCCAGTGTCTGGAAGCCCTGCGCCACCGACTGCTCGGACAGCGGCGTGATCGCGCTCCAGGTGACGGCGTCGTAGATATCGATCGGCATCGGCGCATCCGCCTTCAGCGCTTCGACGAAGGCGTGGATCACGAAGAAGTCCATGCCGCCATGGCCGGCGCCGGCCGCGCGTTCGCCATAGCGGCGCCACAGCGGATGGTCGTACTTGTCCTGCCAGGCCTGGAAGGCATCCCAGCTGTGCGGCTTGCTCACGCCTTCCACGTGCACGCCCTGGTTCAGGTCCATCCACAGGCCTTTGCTGCCCTGCACGCGGAAGCCCAGCGAATACGGGCGCGGCAGCGAGGTGTCGTGCTGCAGCAGGATGGTTTCGCCGTTCTCGGTGGACAGCGTGGTGGTCACCACGTCGCCCAGGCTGAACTTGAGCTTGGTGTTCGGATGGCCGGGCGACTGGCGCTCGATGTAGTCGTGCAGGCCGCGCGCCTTGGTGGCGAAGCTGTTGATGCGGGTGAAGCGGTTGCCGCGGTTGATGTTGGTGTACATCGCGCAGGGGCCGATTCCGTGGCTCGGATACAGGTCGCCGTTGCGGCGCACCGAGTGCAGGGTGCGCCAGCGCGCCTCGGACCAGCCCTTGTCGCCGAACTCGACCCCGCCGCCGACCACGTGGGCCGCATCGCCGCCGTTCAGTTTCACGGCGCGCAGGTCGTGCTGGTAGCCGCCCTGCAGGTGTTCGAGTTCGCCGAACACGCCGGCGCGCACCATCTGCAGCACCGCCATCACGTCGCGCCGGAAGCACACGTTCTCCAGCAGCATGTACGGCGTGCCGGTCTTGAGCTGGGTGTCCAGCACGTCCCAGTGGTCGCGCAGGGTGACGCCGGCCACCACTTCGCAGCCCACCGGCACCTTGGCGCGCATGGCGTCGATCGCCATCGGCGCATGCCATTCCCAGGGCGTGGCGATGATCACGCCGTCGACCTGCTTCGAATCCAGCAGGCGGCGGTAGGCGAACAGGTCGCCGTCTTCGCCGTAGGTGCGCGGACGCGGCTTGCCGGCCTTTTCCACCTGGGCCAGGGCCTGGCCCAGCATCACCGGCTCGATGTCGCACAGGGCGGCGACCTCGACGTCGTCGCGGCGCAGCAGTTCGCGCAGCAGTACCTGGCCGCGCATGCCGGTGCCGATCATGCCGAGGCGCAGGCGTTCTCGGGTGGCGCCGAAGACCGGGCCGGCCAGGCCGGCGGCCAGGGCGGCACCGCCGGCCTGGGCGGTCTTCAGCAGGAAATCGCGTCGATTCATCATTTTGTCTGTCTCCATTCTCAAAAGTTGTATTCGGCACTCACGCGGACCGAGCGCGGCGCGGTGCGGCTGGCCACCTGCAGGTAGCTGCGCGAGATGTCGCCGCTGCCGTCCTCGCGGGTCTCGTTGTAGCGGGTGACGGTCTGGCGGTTGAGGACGTTGAACACGTCCAGCTTCAGGCTCAGGCCCCTGGCGAAGACCGGGTTCCAGGCCGCGTTCAGGTCGAGCTGCATCTGCCACGGCGTGCGTCCGCGGCTGCCGCGCGGCGACGGCTTGCCTTCGCAGAAGAAATAAGCGGCGCCGTAGTCGTCGTCGAAGTGCAGGTTGGCCGGCAGTTCGCCGATGCAGTTGCGCGGCGAGCCCGAGATCAGGGCCAGGTTGCCGCCCAGGGTCAGCTGCGGGGTCGCCTGCACGAAGCCGTAGGCCTTGATCTGGTGGCGGTGGTCGCCCGGCAGGTAGCCGTAGGCGTTGTACATCAGCTCCTTGTGGTCGTCGCTGACGGTCAGCGCCACGTCGCCGCCGCCGATGGTGTCGGTCTGGCCTTCCATATTGCCCTTCAGGCTTGAGAGCGTGTAGGTCAGCTTGCCGTACCAGCCGTCGGCGAACGGGTGCTCGACGAACATGGTCAGCGCCTTGTAGGTGCGCTTCGGCAGCGGATTGCCCCACTCCGCCGCGCTGATGTCGACCCGGCGCAGGCCCTTGCCGTCGGCGAAGTCGATGTACAGGTCGTTGTCGCGGCCCGGATTCATGATCGCGCACTGGAAGCCGCCCCAGTTGCTGGTATCGACACCGTTGCGCGAGGCCCAGGCATCGATCGGACGCTGGTCGCAGGTGTCGTCGTTGGTGTCGTTCAGGCGGCGGTACAGGACGCTGGCGCCGGCCACCAGGCGGCGGCCGAAGGCGCGCTCGAAGCCCAGCGAGACCTCGTCCTGGGACAGCGGCTTGAGGCCGATCGCCGTCACCTCGCGCGCATCGCGGCCCTTGCCGTAGGCATTGTTGGCCGAATACGGATCGCTGATCGCATGCAGGCCAGTCGGCGCGCCGGTGACCGGGTCGACGCCGGTATAGGTGTAGTACTGGCTGGTGCGCAGCAGCGGCGCCGCCATGTTGCTGGACAGGTTGGACGGCACCGGCAGRTGGTAGCGGCCGGCGTTGGCGAACACGCGCAGCGAGCTGTCGCCCATCACGTCCCAGGTGGCGCCGAAGCGCGGCGCGATCATGTTGCGCTGGGAGATGAAGGCTTCGCCGCTGGTCGTGTAGTTGGTGAACTGCTCGCGGCGCAGGCCGAGGTCGAGCAGCACGCGCTCCGTCACCTGCCAGTGGTCCTGCAGGTACTGGGCCGATTGCACGCTGGTCGGACGCGCCAGGTTGGTGTCGAGGTCCTTGCTGACGTAATAGCCCTGCGGGCCGTAGCCGCCGCCCTGGTCGGTGGTCTCGAAGGCGCCGTTCAGCAGGCGGGTCGGGTTGGTGGTCTTGCGGTAGGTCCAGCGGTAGCCGCCGGCCAGCACCGTGCCGACCAGCGAATCGACCTTGATGCGGTCGATACCGCCGCGCAGCGCGTGGGCGCCGAGCTTGTACTCGAGGTCCAGGCGCAGGCCTTTCTGGCTGTCTTCCGAGGCCGGATCGGGCAGGCTGCCGGTCACCTTCTGCGGGTTGTTGTAGACCAGGCCCGGCACCTGGGTCGTGATGCTCGACGAGGTCTGGGCCAGGGTCGGATCGTAGCCGACCGGGATCCGCTGGTGGATCGAGCGGGTGTCGCCGTACAGCGCGGTCGCGGTCAGGTTGTCGCTCAGGTAGCCGGTGTACTTGAGGATGGCGGCATCGGCGCCCGGGGCGGAACCGCCGCCACAGCAGTTGATGGTCTCCGGGTTGACCACGGTGACGGTGGTGCCGCGCTTGAAGCTGTTGTAGTCGAAGCCGGAGTATTGGCTGTTGCCGGTGGTGCGGTCGAACAGGCGGGTGAATTCGATGCGGTGGTCGTCGCTGATGTTCCAATCCAGCTTGGCCAGGTAGCGGTCGGTGACGGTGTGCGCGCTGCTCCAGCCGTTGGTCGCCTTGGCGGCGGCGCTGGAATCGGTGGAGGCGGCCACCGCCTCGCTGTTGCTGACGGTGCGCTCCAGGGCGACGAAGGCGAACAGCTTGTTGCGCAGGATCGGACCGCTGCCGTACAGGCCGGCCACGCGGCTGCTGGTCGTGTTGTCGCGGTTCCAGTACAGCAGCTTGCCGTCGGTGTCCGGATGGGCCCCGGTGTTCGGCCAGTAGATGTTTTCCGGCGCGCCGCGCAGGCGGCCCGGCAGGAATTGCAGCTTGCCGCCGAACTCGAACTTGTTGCCGCCGCTGCGGGTCGTCACGTTGATCACGCCGCCGGTCGAGCGCCCGAACTCGGCGCCGTAGCCGCCCGACAGCACCTGCATGTTGGCGATCGCGCCGAAGGGCAGCTCGGAGGCGCCCACCTGGGTCAGGATGTTCGTCACCGGGAAGCCGTTGACGTAGAAGGCGTTCTCGGACTGGCCGGAGCCCGAGATCGAGGGCGCGTTGCCGTACTGGCTGTTGGTGCCGCGATTCGCGCCCGGGGTCAGCTGCACCACCGAGGCAATGTCGTTCGCCACCGGCAGCGAGCGCAGTTCGCGCGCCGTGAACACCACGCCGTTATTGGTATTCGAGACGTCGATCACCTGGCGCGCCGCGCTCACCACCACGGTCTGGGTGCCGCCGCCGCCGGCGCCGAAGCTCGCTTCCACGCCGGAGCCGACCAGCGCCTCGACTTCGCGGGTCGCCTCCACCGCGCCGCCGCGCAGCACCTTGACCGCATAGCGGCCCGGCGGCATCGAGGTCGCCACGTAGCGTCCCGCCGCGTCCGGGGTCAGGCTGCGCTGGGCGCCGGTGGCGAGGTTCTCGATGACCACCGTGGCGCCGGCGGGCGTGCGCACTTCGCCGAAGATGGTGGTGGTGGCGTTCGACTGGGCCCAGGCCTGGCCGCCGCCGCCGGCGGCGGCGAGCGCGATCAGGATGGCGGCAGCGTGCCGGATGGCGTCGTTGCGCAGGGTAAGACGCTTGGTTTTCATGCACATCTCCTTGGTGAAGGATGCAGGCTCCCCTCCCTGTTCGGGACAGGGGCCTGCGTTTCGTGTTGTGGAGTGAATCAGCGTGGGGTGACGGTGGCGCCTTCGCTGCCCGTCAGCTGGGCGTTGGCCCAGTTGGCGCACACCTGGCCCGGACTCTGGCCCTGCGCGCCGAGGGTCCGCAGGCTCAGCTCACGCAGGCCGCGGATGTCGATTTCGGGCTTGACCACGCCCGGGGCCTTGACCAGGCCGCTGTCGTAGAGCAGCTTGCTGCCGCTCCAGACCTGGAACTGCAGCCCGCCGGCGCTGCGGCAGCTGTCGTCGATGCCGAGGTCGGCGCGCAGCAGGTTCCAGTCGCCGCCCAGGGCGAGGTCGATGCGGCTGCTCGGGCCGACGCCCAGGCCCTTGCGGAAGCGCAGGCCGTTCATGCGCATCTCAGGCGCCTTGCTTGCCGGCCGGTCGCGCGCCACCGTTTTCGGCAGCGGCAGCTCGGACAGGTAGCGCTGGATTTCCGGACGCTCGGCCACGCGGTGTTCGAGCACGTGGAACTCGGACAGCGTGATCGGCGGCACGTCGGCCGGCAGCGCGGCGTCGTAGGCGCGGGCCGGAACCGCACCGCTGGCGGCAGTCACCATCGGATCCAGCGCGCTGGCGCCGTCGCCGTCCGGGTTCTGCACGCTCAGCACGCGGAAGCGCAGCAGGCGGCCGGCGCTGGCCGGGAAGGAAATCGTCTGCATGCCTTCGGCCAGCTTGAGGCGGCCGCGCGCCACCGGGCTGCCCCAGTCGCCGTTGGTGTCGCCGACATAGACCTCGTAGTCGCGCACCTGGCCGCTCTTCCAGTGCTTGTCGTTGCGCGGGGCGAGCTCGATGCCGTCGATCAGGCGGCGCTCGCCGAAGCCCAGCACCCATTCGTGCGGACCGCTGCGCACCGCCTGGCTGCGCACCGTGCGGAACCAGGTATCGGGCTTGCCGTCGAAGGCGCRCTCGATGTTCTGGCCCGGTTCCTCGGCCGGACGGTTGATCACCGTGATCGCATCGGCCGGAATCGCGCGGCCGGTGTCCGGTGCGGCCGGGAAGGCATCGTCGGTGCGGGCGGCCAGCACGCCGCGCACGTCCAGCACCAGCGGCTGGCGGATGTCCTGGGCCGCGGTTTTCACGTGCAGGGTACCGTGCCGGTCGGCGGCGTCGAAATACCAGCCTTCGGCGCTGCTCTCCAGCACAGCGGCGCTCTGCAGGGCCGGCAGCGCGCGGCCGCCCGCCAGCACCGCGGCAGGGGCGTGCGCGGCCAGCATCCGCAGGCCGTAGCCGCGGCGCGCTTCCTGGCCGGCATAGCTGCCGTCGACCGCGCCGGCTTCGAGCTGCAGGTCGGCGCCATTGGCATGCATGCGGATGCGCTGGCGGCTGGATTCGCCGTCGCGGTAGCGGCGGGTATTGCCGTCGTCCTCGTACAGGTCGAACGCGGACTCGCCGTCGGCCGCCGGGTAGACGTCGAAGGTGACGCGGTCCTTCGGCTTCTGGCCGTCGTATAGCGTTTCCGGATACATCGGCAGGATGGCGCCGGCGCGCACGAACACCGGCAGCTTGTCGAGGGTAACCTGCATGTCGAGGTCGCGCCCGGCGGCGCCGGCGGTGGCCTGGCGGCCGTCCCAGTAGTCGTACCACGTGCCCTGCGGCAGGTGGATGCCCTTGCGCCAGCCGCCGCTGGCGGCCTGGCTGCGGTAGACCGGCGCCACCAGCATGTCGCGGCCCAGCAGGAACTGGTATTTATAGCGTTCGCTCAGGGCGGCCGGGTCCTGCGGATAGTCCCACATCAGGCCGCGCACCAGCGGCGCGCCGCTGTCCTCGGCCTCGCGCGCCAGGGTGTACATGTAAGGAGTCAGGCGCAGCTTGAGCTTCAGGTAGCGGCGGTTGATGTCGCGATAGGGTTGGTCGAACCACCATGGATGCTTGCGCTCCGCGGCCGACCAGCCCGACATCCCCATCAGCACCGGCGTGAAGCTCTTCCACTGCAGGTCGCGGGTATAGGTTTCCGGGCTGCCGCCGAAGATCGCGTCGACGTCGCCGCTGGCATAGGCCTGGCCGGACAGGCCGGAGCCGATCAGGGTCGGCACGTGCCAGCGGATGTAGTCCCAGCTCGCGCTCTGGTCGCCGGTCCAGGCGACGGCATAGCGCTGGGTGCCGGCCCAGCCCATCACGGTCCAGATGAAGGGGCGGCTGTCGGAATTGTTCATGATGCCGTCGTAGGCGGCCTTGTTGGCGTCCAGCGAGAACTGGTAGCCCTTGCCGGTCCAGGCGACATCCAGCTTCTGCACGCGGGTGCCGGCCTGGCCGACTTCCCAGGCGATCTTGTCGACGCCGTTCTCGGTCCACAGGCCGGTGCGGAAACCGTAGCCGGCCAGGCCGCGCACGGTCTCGGGCAGCGAGGTATAGCCGCAGCCGTAGCCGTCGTTCGGCAGGATCCAGCCGCCCGGCATGTCGTGCTCGCGGTAGCGCTTGGCCACGCTGCCGATCACGTCCGGGGTCTTGCCGGTCGGGCCGTCGCTCCAGCCCTGCGGCACCGTGCCCGGCTTCTTGACGTTGTCGCCGTCGTTGTAGCAGTCGGCGTCGCCGTATTCCAGCGCCCAGCGCGGCAGCAGGCGCGCGCGGCCGGTCCATTCCGTGTACAGGCCGAGCGCGCCGCGCAGGTCCTTGCCGACGAAGTAATAGGCGTCGAAGCGGCCCTCGGCGTGCTGGAGCACCGCCTGCTCCGGGTTGCGCAGGTCGTAGCTGCCGTCGCTCCAGGTATTGCGCAGCACGCCCCAGCCCTTCGAGCTGAGCAGGAAGGGCGCGGGATTCGGGCGGTCGCCCTCTTCCCAACCGCCCGAGTAGGACACCGCCAGTTCGCGGCCCTTGAATTCATAGCGTCCGTTCTGCTGGCCGCCGCCGAAGAAGTGTTCGCCGGCGTCGCTGGACAGCACCTGCACCGCCTGCTTGGCGCCGATGTCCAGCGGCTGCAGCTCGCGCCACAGCGGCGTCTCTTCGCCGGCGCGGTAGAGCGTGAAGCGCAGCGGCTTGCGGTCGATGCGCAGCGCCAGCGCGGCGGTGCGGATCGTCATGGAAGAAGGCGTTTCCTCGACCGTGTGCGCGACCTCGGCGGCCGGGGTGCCGACCACGATGGTCGCGGCCTTGTCGCCGGGGCCGGCCAGGGCATCGCCCGGACCCGCCCAGATGCGCACGACGTCGGCGCGCGCCAGGCTCACCTGTATATGGGCGCCGGTATCGGTACGCAGGTCCCAGGAGCGGCCGTCGGCGCCGGCCTTGACGCTGCGCAGCTGGCCCAGGGGGGCCGCCTGCGCCGGCATGGCAAGGGTGGCGCAGGCGGCGAGGACGCAGCCGGCGAGGAAACGAAAACGGAAGGGGGTCTTGTTCATATGTGTCTCGAAATTACGTTTTGTTTCGCATAATGTAGAAACAAAAATAAACAAGGTCAACAAAAACCGCGAAAAACACGGAAAAACGCCGCAAAAGTGCATGAAAATGGCGCTCAAACCTTTCGTTTAACCCAAATTTCGTAATTTTGTTTTCGTTTAGTTGGTAATTTGCCACATCATTCGCTTCCGATTGTGGCTGCATTGCGACTATCCGTGCCGATACCGAAGCTAAAGCCTTAAATATCTTTCGAAATATCTTTCGTGTTTGACTTTTCGAAAATAACTATTTATGATTTTTCCACCGAATACTTTCGCAAATATCCAATGACCACTCTTCTCGAACGCGACGCGACCACCTGGCAGGACATCGGCGGCTTATATACTGCCGAAGAAATCGCCCAGCAGCCGGCGGTCTGGCGCGCCCTGTCGGCCAGCCTGCGCGCCCACCAGGATCGCGTCGCCGCCTTCCTCGGTCAGCGCCTGGGCGATCCGCGCCAGCGCGTCATCCTGACCGGGGCCGGCAGCTCGGCCTATGCGGGCCAGATCGTCGCCGACGAGTTGAATGCGCGCTGCGCCGCCCAGGTGCGCGCGATCGCCACCACCAGCCTGCTCACCCATCCGGAGCTCTACCTCGACCCAGGCGCCCCGACCCTGCTGGTGTCCTTCGCCCGCAGCGGCGACAGCCCGGAAAGCCTGGCGGCGGTCGAGCTGGTGCGCGCCACCGTGGCCGATGCCCGCTTCCTGCATATCACCTGCAACCCATCCGGCGCGCTGGCGGTGCGCGGCGCCAACGACGCCGCCGCCTGCGTGCTGCTGATGCCGGCCGCCAGCTGCGACCGCGGCTTCGCGATGACCAGCAGCTTCACCTCCATGCTGCTGGCGGCGCTGTGCGTGCTGAGCGGCGATGCCGATTGCGCGGCACGTCCCGAACGGCTGGCGGATGCGGCGGAACGCGCGCTGGCGCACTGGGCGCCGGCCGCCGCCGCGCTGGCCGCGCATCCGGTCGAGCGCGTGGCCTACCTCGGCAGCGGCCCGCTGGAAGCGCTGGCGCGCGAAGCCGCCCTCAAGCTGCTGGAGCTGACCGGCGGCCGCGTGCTGGGCATGGCCGATACCCCGCTGGGCTTCCGCCACGGCCCGAAGTCGGCGCTGAACGCGGCCTCGCTGGTGGTGCTGTTCTATAGCGGCAAGCCGCTGGCGCGCCGCTACGAAACCGACCTGCTGGACGAACTGCGCCGCGACGGCGTGGCGGCCCGGGTGCTGACGGTGGGCGTGGGCGGCGATTTCGACGCCGATGCGCCCGACTGGACCGACGCCTGGCTGGCCCCGCTGTGGCTGCTGATGGCGCAGCAGTATGCCCTGCACCAGTCGGCCGCCCTCGGCCTGCGCCCCGACAATCCTTTCGCCAGCGGCACCGTCAACCGCGTCGTCCAGGGCGTCACCATCTATGCACATGCGCAGGAAAACGAGCATGACTGATCCCGCTGGCTTCCACGGCATCGACATCGGCGRCACCAAGATCGAGCTGGCGAGCTACGACGCCGGCCTGCGCGAAGTGCACCGCGAACGCATTGCCACCCCGGGCGAAGACATCACCGCCTTTACCGAGGCCGTGTGCGCCCTGGTGCGGCGCGCCGATGCGGCGCTGGGCGCCGAGGCGCCGGTCGGCATCGGCCTGCCCGGCGTCACCGACGGCATCAGCGGCCGCCAGCTCAGCTCCAACGTGCCGGCCCTGAACGGCCGCGAAGTGCGCACCATGCTGCAGGACGCGCTGGCGCGGCCCGTCGTCACCGGCAACGACTGCCAGTGCTTCGCCCTGTCCGAAGCCGACGGCGGCGCCGCCGACGGCCTGCCGAGCATGTTCGGCGTCATCCTCGGCACCGGCGCCGGCGCCGGCTATTGCGTGGGCGGGAGCTTGCTRCGCGGCCGCAACGGCATCGCCGGCGAATGGGGCCACTGGCCGCTGCCGGCCACCCTGGCCGCGCGCTACGGCCTCGACCTCATCCCCTGCCCCTGCGGCCGCACCGCCTGCCTGGAACGCTATGTGTCCGGCCCCGGCATGCAAGGCCTGCACCGCCACCTGGGCGGCGACGGCGCCGAGCCCCTCGCCATCGCCGCGCGCGCCAATGCCGGCGACGAGATCGCCCGGCGCACGCTCGAGGTCCACCTCGACCTGCTGGCCCACGGCCTGGCCTGCGTCGTGCTCGGCCTCGACCCGCATGCGATCGTGCTGGGCGGCGGCCTGTCGAACCTGCCGCACCTCTACCGCGACCTGCCGGAAGCGCTGCGCCGCCACCTGTTCGCCGGCGCCCACCCGCCGCCGGTCCTGCCGCCGCGCTTCGGCGACGCCGGCGGCGTGCGCGGCGCCGCGCTCCTGATCCGTCAACAATTGAAGGACTTCGCGACACCATGAACCAGACCTCCCCCGTCCAGGACATCGTCAAGGCGCACCGGCGCGGCGACGCCGTCGGCCTGTACAGCGTCTGCTGCAGCCACCCGACGGTGCTGGGCGCCGCCATGCGCGTGGCCGCCGACTACGACACCCCGCTGCTGGTCGAAGCGACCTCGAACCAGGTCGACCAGTTCGGCGGCTACACCGGCATGACGCCGGCGATGTTCCGCGAGCACGTGCTGGCGCTGGCGCGCGAGCGCGGCTTCCCGGCCGAGCGGCTGGTGCTGGGCGGCGACCACCTCGGCCCGAACGCCTGGCAGGAACTCGATGCCGCCACCGCGATGGCGCATGCCGAGACCCTGGTGGCCGACTACGCCGCCGCCGGCTTCCACAAGATCCACCTCGACTGCAGCATGCGCTGCGCCGACGATCCCGAACGCCTGCCCGACGAGATCGTGGCGGAGCGCTCGGCGCGCCTGGCCCGCATCGCCGATGCCGCCGCGGCCGCCGCCGGCCATCCGCCGCCGGTGTACGTGATCGGCACCGAAGTACCGATCCCCGGCGGCGAGGCCAGCCTGGTCGACGCCGGCGCCCCGACCACCCCCGAGGCCGCGCGCCGCACCCTGTCCGTGCATTGCCACGCCTTCCTCGACGCCGGCCTGCACGGCGCCTGGCGCCGCGTGATCGCGATGGTGGTGCAGCCGGGCGTCGACTTCGACCACAGCCAGGTGCAGCATTACGCGCCGGCGCCGGCGGCGGCGCTGTCAAGCTTCATCGCCGACCAGCCGGGCCTGGTGTTCGAAGCCCACTCGACCGACTACCAGCGCGAGATCGCGCTGCACCAGATGGTGCGCGACCACTTCGCGATCCTGAAGGTCGGCCCGGCCGCCACCTTCGCCATGCGCGAAGGCCTGCTGGCCCTGTGCGGCATCGAGGACGAACTGGTGCCGGCCGCCGAAGCTTCGCGCCTGATGCAGGTGCTGGACGAAGTCATGCTGGCCAAGCCCGCCCACTGGCGCAAGCACTATCACGGCAGCAGCGAGGAACAGCGCCTGCTGCGCCGCTATGCGCTCAGCGACCGCTGCCGCTACTACTGGGGCGAGCCGCCGGTTGCCGCCGCCGTCGAGCGCCTGTTCGCCAACCTGCGCCGGCGCGCGATTCCGCTGCCCCTGCTCAGCCAGTACCTGCCGGACCAGTACCTTGATGTGCTGCAGGACCGCCTGTCCACCGATCCGCTGGCGCTGGTGGAGCACCGGATCGGCCTCGTGCTGGCCCAGTATGCGCGTGCCTGCAGCCGCAACATGGCGGCAGTCGGCAAGCCCGTCGCTATCTGTTAAGCTCGGCATTTTTCCAACGCCGACGAGCCGAGACCGACACCATGCGAAATACCAGCCAGCGCCGCGAAACGATCCTGCAAATGCTCTCCCGCCAGGGCTCGGTCCAGGTGACCGAACTGGTGGAGCAGCTCGGGGTCTCGGCCGTGACCATCCGCCACGACCTGTCCGCCCTGGGCAGCCAGGGCCTGGTCACGCGCAGCCACGGCGGCGCGGTGCTGACGCGGGTGCCGCCGCCGGAGCAGACCATGCGCCAGAAGGACGCCCTGTACCACGAGCAGAAGGAGCGCATCGGCGCCTTCGCGGCCTCGCTGGTGGAGGCCGGCGACAACATCGTGATCGACTCCGGTTCCACCACCATCTTTTTGGCGCGCAACCTGCTCGACGCCAGCGGCGTCACGGTCGCGACGAACGGCCTGAACATCGCCTGGGAGCTGGCCGACGCGCCCGGCATCGACCTGATCCTGACCGGCGGCCTGCTGCGCAAGCAGTCGCTGTCCTTCCAGGGCAGCCAGGCCGAGGCCTGCCTGCAGGTCTACAACTTCGACAAGCTGTTCCTGGGCGTGGACGGCCTCGACCTGCAGTTCGGCGTCACCACCCATCATGAGGCCGAGGCGAGCCTGAACCGCATGATGGTCGAGCGCGCCAAACGCATCATCGTCCTGACCGACAGTTCCAAGTTCGGCCGGGTCAGCCTGCACCGCATCGCGCAGCTGGACCGGATCCATACCATCATCACCGATGCCGGCATCAGCCCCGAGTACCGCGAAGGGCTGCTCAAGCTGGGCATCGAATTACATATCGCGGAATAGAGAGTGCTCGACGGCAGAATCCTCACCCCCGACGGCTGGATCGCAGGCAGTATCCGATTCGGTCAACGTATCGACAGCATCAGCGAGGATTCGGCCGCCGCCGGCGGACCGTGGATCCTGCCCGGCTTCATCGACCTGCACGTGCACGGCGCCGGCGGCGTCGACATCATGCAGGGCGGCGACGCCGGCGCCACGGTGGCGCGCCACCATGCGCGCCACGGCACCACCTCCCTGCTCGGCACCACCATGACGGCGCGCGAAGCCGCGATCCGCAAGGCCCTGAGCGGCCTGGCCGGCCCGATCGGCGAACGTCCGGTCGGCACCGCGCGCATGCTGGGCGTGCACCTGGAAGGTCCCTTCATCAACCCGGCCCGCCTGGGCGCCCAGCCGCCCGACGTCATGACCGCCAGCCTGGACCTGGTGCGCGCGTTGCACGCGATCGCACCGATCCGCGTGCTGACCCTGGCGCCCGAAATCGACGGCCACCTGGCACTGATCCCGCAGCTGGCGGCGATGGGCATCCGGGTCCAGCTCGGCCACAGCGCCGGCAGCTACGAGGACGGCCTGGCCGCTCTGCAGGCCGGCGCCGCCGGCTTCACCCACCTGTTCAACGGCATGAGCGCCCTGCACCACCGCGAGCCGGGCATGGTGGGCGCCGCCCTCGCCCATGCCGAGTACGCGGAAGTGATCCCCGACCTGCAGCACGTCGGCCCCGGCGCCCTGCACGCGGCGCTGCGCGCGATCCCGCGCCTGTACGGCGTGACCGACGCCACCTCCGCCACCGGCATGCCGGACGGCGAGTATGCGCTCGGCAGCCAGCGCGTGTTCAAGTGCCAGGGCTGCGTGCGGCTCGGCAGCGGGTCGCTGGCCGGCAGCGCCCTGACCATGGACCAGGCCCTGCGCAATTTCGTCGATATCGGCTTGACGATGCACGACGCCAGCAACCGCCTGTCGCGCTTCCCGGCCGACTACCTGGGCGAACACCAACGTGGCCGCCTGGTGCCCGGCGCCTGGGCCGACATCGTCGTCCTCGACGCCGACCTGCAGCCGATGGCCGTCTTCGTCGAAGGCGAAGCCATCGATCTTTCTTAACGGAGCCATGATGTCCGCCATGCTTTCCGCCTCCCCCGCCCGCTCCACCGCCTACCTCCTGTGCATCGCCGGCATGGGCGGCCTGCTGTACGGGATCGACGTCGGCATCATCGCCGGCGCCCTGCCCTACCTGGAATCGACCGCCTCGCTGACCTGGAAGCTCGGCGCCCAGGAACTGAGCTTCATCGTGGCCGCGGTGCTGCTCGGCTCCGTGCTGTCCTCGCTGTTCGCCGGCTTTCTCGCCGACCTGATCGGACGGCGCGCGGCGATGGCGCTGTCCGGCTTCCTGTTCGTCCTCAGCATCCCCGTGATCGCGCTGGCGGACGGCTACGTGCCGCTGCTGCTGGGCCGCCTGCTGCAGGGCGTGAGCGGCGGCCTGATCGGCGTGATCGTGCCGCTCTACCTGGCCGAATGCCTGCACGCGCGCCAGCGCGGACGCGGCGCCGCCCTGTTCCAGCTGCTGCTGACGGTGGGCCTGGTGGCCGCCGCCGTGATCGGGCTGGTGCAGGCGCGCAGCGTGGAGACCGCCTCGCAGGCCGCGGCGGCCCTGCCCGAGCAGCTGCGCGCGGCGGCCGTATTGGCGGCCAAGGACCACGCCTGGCGCGCCATTTTCTGGATGTGCCTGGCGCCCGGCCTCGTCTTCACCGGCGGCTGCCTGCTGCTGGCCGAATCGCCGCGCTGGCTGGCGCGCCGCGGCCGCGACCGCGAAGCCCGCGCCGCCCTGCTGCGCACCCGCACGCCGGCCGAGGCCGAACTCGAACTGGCCGAGATGCGGCGCATTCCGGCCGCCCGCAACGCCGCCGATCCGCTGCTGTCGCGCCGCTACGTCTTCCCCTTCCTGCTGGCCTGCCTGATCCTGGCCTGCACCCAGGCCACCGGCATCAACTCGGTACTGGCCTATGTGGTCAACATCCTCGGCCACGCCGGCCTGCCGGGCGCCACCGCGAACGCCGCCGACGTCATGCTCAAGGTGATCAACGCCCTGATGACGATGCTGGCCGTGTTCCTGGTCGACCGCCTCGGCAGGAAGTCGCTGCTGATGCTGGGCAGCGCCGGCATCGTGATCGCCTCGCTGGCGGCCGGCCTGCTGTTCCACGATACCGAGGCGCAGCAGCGCGACGTAAGCACGGCGGTGGCGGCCATGATCGAAAACGACAGCCTGGCGCTGCGCATGGATGCGCCCACCCTGCAGCGCCTCGGCGCCGCTGCCGGCGCCGGCGCCGGGCCGCAGGTCCTCACGGTCGCCTATGCCTACGGCCCCTTCACCAATGTGCAGACCCTGCGCAGCGACGATCCCGCCCTGCCGCTGCTGCAGGCGCGCCGCGCCGATGCGGTGCAGCCGGACAGCGTGCTGGGCAAGGCCTTCCGCCGCCTCCACCTGAACCCCTTCCCCGATCCGGCCGCGGCGGCCGCCGCGCCGCTGACGATCGAAAGCGCGCGCCTGGGCGCCCTGCCGCCGCCGGAACGCGGCTGGCAGGTGGCGCTGGCGATCGCCGTGTTCGTCGCCAGCTTCGCGGTCGGCCCCGGCGTGTGCGTGTGGCTGGCGCTGTCGGAACTGATGCCGACCCGGATCCGCTCGAACGGCATGAGCATCGCCCTGCTGATCAACCAGTTCGTCTCGACCGCCTTCGCGGCCCTGTTCCTGCCCATCGTCGGCCGCCACGGCTACTCCGCGGTGTTCTTYTTCGGCGCGGCCTGCTCGGTGGTGTATTTCCTGGCCGCCGCCTTCCTCCTGCCCGAGACGCGCGGCAAGACCCTGGAAGAGATCGAGGCTCACTTCGCGGGGGCCAAGGCCGGCTGAACTTGCGCCGGCGGTGTGGAAGGCTGCCCAAAGCCGGCAAAACCCCATAGAATAGGTTGATTCACGGAATCAACCTATTTACTGCCTTCCCAGCCATGCATCCGGACACCCTCTTATTCGCCGCGCCCGCCAGCCTGATCCCGGCCATCGCGGCCGCCATCTTCGGCCTGCTGATCGGCAGCTTCCTGAACGTGGTCGTGCACCGCCTGCCGATCATGCGCCAGCGCGAGATCGACAACTACATCGCGGACAAGGAGGGCAAACCGCTGCCCTTCCCGGAGCGCTACAACCTGATGGTGCCGAGGTCGGCCTGCCCGCATTGCGGCCACCAGATCACGGCGCTGGAAAACATCCCGATCCTCAGCTGGCTGGTCCTGCGCGGCAAGTGCAGCAATTGCAAGGCGCCGATCTCGGCCCGCTACCCGGTCGTCGAGGCGGTCAGCGGCATCCTGTCCGGGCTGCTGGTCTGGCATTTCGGCAGCGGCTGGGTGGGCCTGGCGGCATTGGTCTTCACTTACCTGCTGATCTCGATGACCCTGATCGACGTCGACCACAAGGAACTGCCGGACGACCTCACCTATCCGCTGCTGTGGCTGGGCCTGCTGGTCAACCTGGACGGCAGCTTCGTGCCGCTGCGCGATGCGGTGCTCGGCGCCGTTGCCGGCTACCTATTCCTGTGGGCCGTGGCGCGCGCCTATGAACTGGTGCGCGGACATATCGGCATGGGCGAAGGCGACTTCAAGCTGCTGGCCGGCTTCGGCGCCTGGTTCGGCTGGAAGATGCTGCCGACGATCATCGTGCTGTCCTCCTTCGTCGGCGCCGCCGTCGGCCTGACGATGATCCTGATCGGCCGGAAGAAAAAGGGCGAGTACATCCCGTTCGGCCCCTATCTGGCGGGGGCTGGTATGATCGCGCTCTTCTACGGACCGGAACTGACGCGCCTGGCCATGGGGCTGGCGCAGCCTTGAATGGATAAACAGGATTCCACGCCAGCCGCCCTGCGATTCGCCGTCGGCCTGACCGGCGGCATCGGCTGCGGCAAGACCACGGTCGCCGACCTGTTCGCGGCGCGCGGCGCCTCGGTCATCGACACCGACCAGATCGCCCATTCCCTCACCGCCCCGCACGGCGCGGCCATGCCGGCCCTGGTCGCCGAATTCGGCCCGGAGTTCGCCACGCCCGAGGGCGCGCTGGACCGCGCGAAGATGCGCGCGCTGGTGTTTTCCGATCCCGGCGCGCGGGCCCGCCTGGAAGCCATCCTGCACCCGAGGATACGCGAAGCGACCGCCGCCGCCGCCCTGCTGGCCACCGGCCCCTACGTGATCTTCGTGGTGCCGCTGCTGATCGAATCCGGCACCTGGCGCGAGCGGGTGGCGCGGATCCTGGCCATCGACTGCCCGGAAGAAGTGCAAGTGGCGCGCGTGATGGCGCGTAACGGCCTGGCGGAAGCCCAGGTGCGCGCCATCATGGCTGCCCAGGTCACGCGCGCCCAGCGCCGGCTTGCCGCCGACGACATCATCCTCAACGACGACGGCCTCGGCGCCTTGGAGCCCCAGGTGGAACGCCTGCACGCTTTTTATCTTGACAAAGCGGCAAGATTGGCGGCCGCACCGAACGAGCGTTTGTAATTTTGCCCACGATGGTTCAGAATCACGTGGTCGCGCCAGCCTACGCCGAGAGGAATGCCACTTTGATCGTCTACGAATACCCATTCAACGAGCGGATTCGCACGTTGTTGCGGCTCGAGGACCTGTACGAGAAGTTCAAGTTCTTTGTGAACCAGGAACATCCTCTGCAGCACCATGTCGCTCTCGCGACGATCTTCGACATGCTGGAAGTGGCCGGGCGCGCCGACCTCAAGTCCGACCTGCTGCAGGAACTGGAACGCCAGAAGCAAAGCCTGCTGAGCTACCGCAGCAATCCCGCCGTCGCCACCGAGATGCTCGATGCCGTGCTGGCCGAGCTGGACACGGTCAGCAATGCCCTCGTCACCGCCCAGGGCAAGACCGGCCAGAACATCCGCGACAACGAGTGGCTGATGAGCATCCGCGGCCGCACCGTGATGCCGGGCGGCGCCTGCGAATTCGACCTGCCCTCCTACTACGCCTGGCAGCAGCGCCCCGCCGCGCAGCGCCACGCCGACATCATGGGCTGGTTCGCGCCCCAGGCCCCGCTGTTCGACGCCCTGGCCCTGGTGCTGCGCCTGCTGCGCGACTCCGGCGGCCCGGTCAAGATGATCGCCGTGGCCGGCAGCTACCAGCAGATGCTGCAGGGGAAGGTCTACCAGATGCTGCGCCTCTCGATCGACGACAGCCTGGGCGCGATTCCGGAAATCTCGGCCAATAAATACATGCTGTGGGTGCGCTTCACGAGCCAGGGCGAGAACCTGAAACCCAAGGCGCTCGAAGACGATGTACCATTCGAGCTCACCCTCTGTAACTTCTGAAAACTGTCATGACCGTCGTATCCTGTCCAACCTGCGGCAAGAAGGTCGAATGGAAGCCTGAAAACCAGTTCCGTCCATTCTGCTCCGACCGCTGCAAGCAAATCGACCTCGGCGCCTGGGCCGAGGAAAAGTACACGATCCCTGGCGCCACGCCAGGCGATGCCCAGGACGATCCGCTGGCCGAGTAATGCCGCTCGCAAGCCGGGCTCCCGGCGCCAAAGTGAATCGGCTGCTATAGTCGTTCTTCACTTTTTGTCAGGAGCTCCCGATGCAAAAACGTAAACTGGGAAATCTCGAAGTCYCGGCCCTCGGCCTGGGCTGCATGGGCATGACCCATGCCTACGGGCAGGCGCCGGACCGCCAGGCCATGATCGACCTGCTGCGCACGGCGGTCGAGCGCGGCGTCAGCTTTTTCGATACGGCCGAAGTCTACGGCCCCTTCAACAACGAGGAATTGGTCGGCGAAGCGCTGGCGCCGCTGCGCGGGCAGGTCGTCATCGCCACCAAGTTCGGCTTCGCGCCCGATCCGAACGGCGGTACGCGCTGGTCCGGCCTGGACAGCCGCCCCGAACACATCCGGGAAGTGACCGAGGCTTCGCTCAAGCGTTTGAAGACCGACACCATCGACCTGCTCTACCAGCACCGCGTCGATCCGAACGTGCCGATCGAGGACGTGGCCGGCACCGTCGGCCAGCTGATCAAGGAAGGTAAAGTGAAGCACTTCGGCCTGTCCGAAGCCGGCCCCGACACCATCCGCCGCGCGCATGCGGTGCAGAAGGTGACGGCGCTGCAGAGCGAATACTCGCTGTGGACGCGCGAGCCCGAGCAGGAGATCCTGCCGCTGCTCGAAGAACTCGGCATCGGCTTCGTGCCTTTCAGCCCGCTCGGACGCGGCTTCCTGACCGGGAAGATGGACGAGACCACCCGGTTCGACAGCAACGATTTTCGTAACAGCCTTCCGCGCTTCACGGCCGAGGCGCGCAAGGCCAACCAGGCCCTGGTCGAGCTGCTGGGCCAGGTCGCGCAGCAGAAAGGCGCGACGCCGGCCCAGGTGGCGCTGGCCTGGCTGCTGGCGCAGAAGCCGTGGATCGTGCCGATTCCGGGTACGACCAAACTGCACCGGCTGGACGAGAACCTCGGCGCGATGGCACTCGAACTGACGCCGGAGGAACTCACCGGCATCACGCAGGCGGCCGCCAGCATCCCGATCGAAGGCGCGCGCTATCCGGAGAATCTGGCGCGCCAGGCAAAGGGCTGAGCCGGGCCGAACTGCGTTCAGCCGCGCGCCAGCTCGCGCATGACGCGGTCGTGGACGAAGCCGGGCTCGCTGCGCTCGCGTGGGCCCTCGGCGATCCAGGCCCAGGGCAGCACGTGGATCCCTCCGCGCAGGGCGCCCATCAGGAGCCTGGCTTCCCTGACCGCCCCGCACAGGTAGCAGGCCACGGCGAAGTGGTTCAACGCCAGGTCGGCCACACCGCCGCCCAGATCCAGCAGTTTCTCTTCCAGCGTGGCGGGACCGGCGTCCAGCCAGGCGTACAGCGCCGCCTTGAGCTCGGCCGCGCATTGCGGCGTGCGGATGGTCGCGCGGCCCTTCGCTCCCGTCGCCAGCGCATACTCGCAATACGCCACCGCGACCAGGCAGTGCAGCACCCGGCCCTTCGGACTGCGCCTGGAGACCGCGCGCACGAAGCCGAACATCTCCTTGTGGCTGCCGCACCATTTTTCTGCGGTCGCCATGAAATAGCTGTAGTGCGCGCCCCAGTGCAGGGACGAGCGGGCGATGGCGGCACGGAACAGGGTTTTCAGTTTCTCGTCCTCGCCGTCGCCGGCCACTTCGGCCACGATCAGCCAGGCAAAAGGATCGGCCAGCTTGGCGTCGAGCGCGGCCGCGGCCTGCAGCGGCACCTCGGCTTCCTTCAAGGTCCGGAAGAAGGGTTCCCAGGCGCCGGCATCGACGTCCTCCGCATACTCGCTGCCGCGGATCTTCCATGCGTCGGCTACCAGGTTGGCGCCAAGCAGCAGCTGGGCCATGGCGCAGCGTGGCTGGGCCTGCACCCAGCGCGATGCCGCCGGCACCGCGTTCTCTTCTTCGGCGATGGCGCGCACGAGCAGGTCGCGGCCCTCCTCGCTGGATTTGGCGAGCGCCTGTTCGACTTCATACCAGGCGCCCTGTTCCAGCCTGGCCAGCAGTCGCTGGGCTTGCTGCTTTCCGCGGGATTCGTTGACGACCGCGCGCGGCTTGAGGCCGAGGGTGGCGAGGAGGCTCATGCTTGACTCCGAAGCAATATATTGCTTGGAAGATAAATAAAATGTTTCAAGAAGTCAACATTCACGTCCCTGAGAGGGACAGATCCAGGATGGCTTCCCGGATCAACGCTGCCATCCGTTCGCAGCCTGGCGTCTGGGTTCCGGTTCCCATGAGAAGCGCCAACCGGATATCCGGAAGTTCGGGCACGCCGTCTTCGGCGGTGAGCAAGCGCAATTCCTGCGGCAATCCGAGGCGGGTGCGTACAGTAACGCCAAGCCCGGCGGCGACCGCCGCCCATACGCCGGCCAAACTGGGACTCGTGTACACGATACGCCAGGGAATGCCCGCGCGGTCGAGCGCGTCGATCGCGGCCTTGCGCATCACGCAGGGGGAATCCAGGACGGCCAGGCGCACGGGTTCGCGCCGGACTTCTTCCCCGCCGAGGCCGGGTGCGGCGGGTCCTATCCAGCGCATCGGATAGTCGCCCAGTATCTCCACCTGGGGTAACTGGCTTGCGATATGCCAGGCAAGTGCGAGATCGATCTTGCCGGCCTGGAGCCGGGCGATCAGTTCGGCGTTGCGGGCAATCAGCGTCTCGACCTGCAAGTCCGGATGGCTGCGCATGAAACGGCCGAGGACATTCGACAGCAGGCTTTCGCCAAAGTCTTCCTGAAGGCCGAGCCTGACGACACCCTGGATCTGCATCCCGGACACGGCGGAGCTCGCTTCATCGTTGAGCTCGATGATCCGGCGTGCATAACTCAGCAGCACTTCACCCGCCGGGGTCAGCACCAGGCCGCGCCCGGACCTGCGCAAGAGATCGGCATTCGCCTGCTCTTCCAGCTTCTTCAGCTGCATGCTGATGGCCGAGGTCGAGCGTCCGAGCTTGTCCGCCGCCCGCGAAAAACTGCCGAGATCGATACCTTCGCAAAAGCTGCGCAATGCATCCATATCGAAATTCGTTCGCCGCATTATCGTCCCTATTTATTGAAATATCGCTTCAGATATATTCGATTTTCAAAACCATCTCCTGAAAATATCATGTTCTCCTCAACCATGGAGAAAGCAATGACGTCGACTTTGAAAGGAATGGGAGCCAGCGCATTGGGTGCCGTACCCGCGCTGGCCGAGCTGTCGGACCGTGTCCTGTTCGGCGAAGTCTGGGAACGCGCTGCGCTGGGAAAACGCGACCGCAGCCTGGTAACGGTCGCCTGCCTGATCGCGCTGTGTCGCGACGAGCAACTGCCCTTCCACCTGCAGACTGCGCTCGGCAATGGCGTCACCCGGCAGGAACTGGAAGAAGTGGTCACCCACCTGGCTTTCTATGCGGGATGGCCCGCTGCCGCTACCGCAACGCGCCTGCTGGACGCGCTACCGCCCATGGCTGACTGAGGAAGCTGGCCGATGCCGCCGACTGGTCCTTCGGCAACGGCCTTGTCGCCACTACCTTGATTGGAGCTTCAACATGATCGCAATGCATTACCGCTTGCCACTGCCTGCCGACTACGACATGGCCATCATCGACCGCCGCATCGCGGACAAGGGCCGTTTCACCGATGGGTTTCCGGGGCTGCTGTTCAAGGCCTACCTCAGCGCGCGCAAGGACGGCGCCGGCCGGGACAACGCCTATGCGCCCTTCTATGTCTGGAACACGGTCGAAGGCATGCACGCCTTCCTGAACGGGGCCGGCTTCGCCGCCCTGTCGGCGTCGTTCGGCAGGCCGGCGGTCGAGACCTGGCTGGTCTGGCAGGCACAACTCAGGCCCGGCTTTGCCCAGGCGCGCTTCGCCTCCGTCGCGCGGCAGGCGATCCCGCCCGGCACCGATCTCGAAGCGCTGCGCAAACGCGAAACCAGGCTGGCCATCGACGACGTCGAGGATGGCGGCGCGCTGGCGGCAGTGACCGGCTATGAGCCGGCCACCTGGACTCTGGTGCGCTTCCGGCTCTGGCAGGGCGAGCCGCCAGCCGGCGCCGATTCGTCCCTGCTCGTGTACACGGTCGGCCACGTATCGGAAGGGCATGCCCAGGCCGCCGACATCGAAGCGCCAAATCAGCAATGACACCTTGCGCGACCACGCCGAAAAAGAAGCAGTCCGTTCGAAGCGCATCTTGAGGCACGCGATCCGGAACGACCGGGTGCCGATCCCTGCGCTGGGTCTTGTAACCCGCTTTGCCTACGCCGGGCTGGCCGGGCAAGTGCTTCAGTATTGCAGATCGATGTCCGGACTGCTCTTCATTTTTCGAAGAGYAGTCCGGGACTCATCAGTTGAGTAGGCCCCGCCGCCGGCGTCAACTCTGAGTCTTTCCTTCCAATGTTTCCGCTTTAGGGGTATGCAGCTCCAGTAATTGCTGTTTTTTGTGCGTTTTTTGCCTGGCCGCATTATTTAGCCATTTGTGCATTTTTTCTCCGTATCGAGCTCTTTTTCGACTTTCCGAGCGCATTGCTTGCAAAACGGTCTCATCGACTGTCATCACGATAATTTGATCCGGATTGGAAGCTTGCTTCAACCTGAATTGCACCTGATCGTCCGTGGCGGAGATGAACTCGAAAGCATCGAAGTGGCGTATCACCCAGTTTTTAAGCGAAAACGGGGTAACATTTCTTTCCATTCCGCGTGTAATCAGCCCTGCACCGATCGCTCCACAATATGAGGGAACGAGGTTCTTTACTACACTAAGTATCTGCGCATTATCGAAGAAGGCGACACGCGGCTGGTAATCCATGACTGCAGGCAGAATCCATATTGCGGTGACAGCGGCAACAAGAATCAAGAATCCCCCTGTCAGAAATACAAGAAAAGCGACATCCAGGTTCGGCCTGTTATCGCGCGACTTGTTCATGACGACTGTCGCAATTGACGGGGAAATAGCTGCGAACAGAATCGAAATTCCTATCCCTGGATGAAAGGGCGGCAGGCATAACATCCCGAGCACGGTGACGATCGGTATTGCTCCCGACAGTGCGCCCAAAAATCCCAGTTGGAAAGACTCTTCATCAAAATCCTGGCCTAGAATGGCATCGCAGCAATAGGTTCCGCCGATCACCGCCCCCAGTACCAAAGGTATTACTTCAGCGATATGCCCCCATTGTCTTTGTTCTCCGACCTCCGCAGAGAAAAATGCCGAAGAAACGCAACCCAGAATAATGAGCACTGTTCCAGAAAGAAAATAGACGGCAGGCAAGCTTCCTGGCTTGACCCATCGCTCACGAAAGTAATGAGGGATATACCATACGGCAGCAAACGCGAATAAGAGCGCCACGGCCCAGAAGAGCACATGCTTCTTCCCCGGAGGCGTCATGAAAAATATTAGAGCAGAAATAACCGCCAATATCACCAAGAGAGCAAGCCAGCTCCGGATAATTTTATTCTTCAAGATCATTATTTAAGCGACGGAACAATTAATATGCGTCGGCAGCGATAATGCCTGGACTATAGCCGCGTACGTCCGCTATCGCCCCACCGTCATGCTTTTCTCATTTCACGAAATAACCAGAAACCTTCCAGCTTCCATCCCGCTCCCGCATCGGCACGACGGTCTCGATGGCGTTAGGCCGCTGCTCGAACTGCGTCTCGTACTGGATCAGCACATACTCGCCAGGCGGCGCACCGGGCAGCGAGTTCTTGAATTCCGATGACAAAAGCTTGCGCGACTTGGCCGCGCCGAACGGCTGCCTTGCCTGCTTGAGGGTGTCCGACCAGGCGGGTTTGGAGACGGCGGCCTGGAACGACGATGCGGCCTGGTCCCAGGTAGCGGCGCCATCGCCCGCATCGGCGAGCGCAAGCCAGCGGTCGGCAGCGTCGACCGCGCTTTTCACGGCGTCCGCTTGCTGGGCATGGACCATGGGAACTGCCAGTGCGGCAGCGAGAACGAAAAGCAGAGTACGCCGTTGCATATCAACTCCGGATAGTCGAGAAGATAACAGCGTGCTCTACCTGCGTTGCGATGTCAACCAGACAATAAATGGCCAGGCCGGCTCAAGCCGGATAGCGTACCTGGTCCAGCCACTCCAGCAAGGGAATGGTGGCCGGCAGCAGCGGACTGACGGAGTAGCCGCCCTGCCATGCGAAGGCCTGCCCTTCCAGGCTTTGCGGCTCGCCCGTCCACTCGCGGCTGATGTAGAAATACAAGCGCACGTGGGCGTGCTCGTAGACGTGTTCGACGCAGCACCAGGGTTCGGCGCTGACGACGTGTACGCCCAGCTCCTCGACGAATTCGCGCTGCAGGGCGTGGAAGATGTCCTCGCCCTGCTCGACTTTCCCGCCCGGGAATTCCCAGTAGCCGGCATAGGGCTTGCCTTCCGGACGCTGGCCGAGCAGCACGTCGCCGTTCTCGCGCATCAGGATGCCGACGGCGACGTCGATCGGTTTCTTGCCTGCTTCAGCCATCGGCCTGCCCCAGCTTGCCCGCGTAATCCTTGGCGAACTGCCAGGCCACCCGTCCCGAACGCGAGCCGCGACCCAGCGCCCAGCGCAGGGCATCGGCGCGTGCGGCCTCGATCTGCCCGGGGGTGCAGCCGAAGCTTTGCAGCCAGTGGCCGACGATGTCCAGGTAGTCGTCCTGCTTGAAGGGATAGAAGGACAGCCACAATCCGAAGCGTTCGGACAGCGAGATCTTTTCCTCGACCGTCTCGCCGGGATGCAGGTCGCCGTCGTCGCCATGGCTGTAGCCGGCGTTGTCCGACATTTTTTCCGGCATCAGGTGACGGCGGTTCGAGGTCGCGTAGATCAGCACATTGTCCGACTGCGCCGTGATGCTGCCGTCCAGCGCCACCTTCAGCGCCTTGTAACCGGCTTCGCCCTCCTCGAAACTGAGGTCGTCGCAGAAGATCACGAAACGCTCCGGACGGCCGGCCACGAGGTCGACGATGTCCGGCAGGTCGGCCAGGTCCGCCTTGTCGACTTCGATCAGGCGCAGGCCCTGGCCGGCAAAGCCGTTCAGGCAGGCCTTGATCAGCGACGATTTACCGGTGCCGCGTGCGCCGGTCAGCAGCACGTTGTTGGCCGGGCGCCGCGCGACGAACTGGCGGGTATTCTGTTCGATCTGCTCCTTCTGGCGGCCGACGTGCTGCAGGTCGTCCAGCCGGATGTTCGACGCGTGCAGCACCGGCTGCAGGTACTTCTGGCCGTTGGGGCCGGCGCCGGGCCGCTTGCGCCAGCGGAAGGCGAAGCTGCGCCCCCACTCCGGCTCGCGCGGCACGGCCGGGGGCAGCATCGCTTCCAACCTGGCCAGCAGGTTCTCGGCGCGATGCAGAAACTGGTCGAGCTGGTTCATGAAGAGCGAAACTCAGGAGCGATAGTCGGCGTTGATCGAGACGTAGTCGTGCGACAGGTCGCAGGTCCAGACCGTGGCATTGGCATCGCCGCGACCCAGTTCGACGCGCACCAGGATCTCGGCCTTCTTCATCACGCGCTGGCCGTCTTCTTCCTTGTACTCCGGGTTGCGGCCGCCGGCCTTCGCCACCAGCACGTCGTCCAGGTAGAGATCGAGCTTGGTGGTGTCCAGGTCGTCGACGCCGGCATAGCCGATCGCGGCCAGGATGCGCCCCAGGTTCGGGTCCGAGGCGAAGAAGGCGGTCTTCACCAGCGGCGAGTGGGCGATGGAATAAGCGATCTTGCGGCACTCTTCCATGTCGCGGCCCTGCTCCACCGAAATGGTCATGAACTTGGTCGCGCCTTCGCCGTCGCGGATGATCTGCTGGGCCAGGTGGGTCGAGATGCCGGTGACGGCGTCGCGCAGGGCGATGTAGTCGGGGCTGTCGGTCGAATCGATCACCAGCGAGCCGGTACCCGTCGCCATCAGGATGAAGGAGTCGTTGGTCGAGGTGTCGCCGTCGATGGTGATGCAGTTGAAGGAGCGATCGGCGGCGTAGCGCACCAGTTCGTCCAGCACGGGCTGGGCGACCTTGGCGTCGAAGGCCAGATAGCCCAGCATGGTCGCCATGTTCGGCTTGATCATGCCGGCGCCCTTGCTGATGCCGGTGAGCGTGACGGTGTGGCCGCCGATGGCCGTGGTGACCGAGGCCGCCTTCGGCTGGGTGTCGGTGGTCATGATGGCTTCGGCCGCGTTGAACCAGTTGTCCTGCTTCAGGTTCGCACAAGCGGCCGGCAGCGCGGCGACGATCTTCTGCACCGGCAGCTGTTCCAGGATCACGCCGGTCGAGAACGGCAGCACCTGCTGGGCGTCGATGCCGAGCAGGCGCGCCACTTCGTCGCAGGTGGCGCGGGCAGCAGCCAGGCCGGTCTCGCCGGTGCCGGCGTTGGCGTTGCCGGTGTTGACCACCAGCGCGCGGATCGGCTTGCCGCCATCGGCGACGGCCGCCAGGTTGGCCTTGCTCACCTGGACCGGGGCGGCGCAGAAGCGGTTCTTGGTGAACACGCCGGAGACGGTGGCGCCTTCGGCGAGTTTCATCAGCAGCACGTGTCGTTAATAATTGGAAACATAACAACGATCCGGCCCTCCCGTGAAAACTGTCCTCTCGTCCTCCCTGCTGGCGGCAGCGCTGCTGGCCGTCCCCGCGCTCGCCGCAGACCACCCGACCGTCGCCAAGGCCGCCGCCAGGCCCGCCCCGGGCCCGGTCGCGGACGCCCTGCAGTCCGCCCTGGGCGAGCTGCAGCTGGCCCAGGATCCGCGCCTGCCCCTGCCCGCCCAGCTGGACGGCATCGCGAGCGTGCGCTACACCCCGGAGACCGCTGCCAAGCTGCGCACGGTGTTCGGCAACGAGCAGCCCTTCACGGTCGAACGGCAGACGGCCAGGGCGGGCCGCCTGGCTTACCGGCTCGCGCTGCAGCCGCTGCACTACACGGGCCAGGACAATTCGCGCGTCGACTGGGACGCGGCCCTGCTCGATCTCGACATGGACAAGGCCGGCAAGACCGTCGGCTTCAAGGGCCATTGGACTACCCTGGCCGCCGAGGACCCGAACCTGCGCCTGAGCGCGGAAGGCATCACCGTGTCCGGGCAGCAGTCGCGCAGCCGCGACAAGCTCTGGTTCGGCAACGGCCAGGTGCGCATCGCCAGCGTGCGCGGCGTGGCCAAGCCCGGTGCCTCGATCATGACCATGGACGACGTGCGCGTGGGCTGGCGCAGCGTGGAGCGTCCGAAGTCGGTCGACATGCTGTTCCAGCAGCGGATCGGCGCCATCTCCGCCGCCGGCGAGAAGGTCGAGGACGTGCGCTTCGACATGCGCTTCGTGAACATCGACCGGGCCTCGATGGTGGCGCTGCAGGAGGCCGGCGAGCGCCGCCGCGAGCAGCTGAAGACGATGACGCCCGAGCAGCAGCTGGCGGCCATGAAGCCCTTGTTCCTCGACTTCGGCAAGGCCGCCATCGCGCGCGGCTCGGCCCTCGAGATCGACGAGATCAGCGCGCGCTTCCATGGCAACAAGGCCAGCATCCGCGGCCGCGTCGGCCTGCTCGGGGCGGTCGAGGCCGACCTGCAGGACATGAACACGCTGCTGAAGAAGATCGTGGCGCGCTTCGAGGTGCGGGTGCCGGTCGCGATGGTGCGCGACATCGCCGGCATCGTCGCCGCGCGCCAGGCGGCGCAGCAGGGCACGCCGCCGAATGGCATGAATGCCGCCGGCATGGGCCAGACCATCAGCGACGTCATCGTCGGCAAGCTGGTCGGCGGCGGTTTTGCGCGCGTCGAAAACGATGTGCTGGTCTCCACCATCGAATTCCGCGACGAGAAACTCACCGCCAACGGCAAGCCGGTCGAACTGGCGCCGCGCGTCAAGCCGATGGGTACGCCCCCGGTCGCGACGCAGCGCACCAACCTGCCGCCGAACGCGCTGCAGGCGCGCCGCATCGAGGACAGCTGCCGCCTGCCCGACTTCCCGGACGAGGTGATGGCCCAGGACAAGCAGATCCGCGCCGGCTTCGCCTGGCGCGTCGACGAACAGGGCAAGGTGGAGAACGTGCGCGTGACGGCGCCCAGCGGCTATCCGGGCTGGGACCGGTCGATGACCGAGGTGCTGGGCCAGTGCCGCTACATCCCTGCCCTGCAGGACGGCAAGCCGATCGGGCTGCAGATCGACTGGAACGTGGCGCGCACCGCGGGCGGACCGCGCTCCCCTTCTCCCTCGCCTTGAGTAAGATCCCTCCCACCATGCGGAGACTTCCATGACCGAAACCCAACGCAGCACCTTGAGCGCCTGTTTTTCGCTGGCGATCATCCTGTGCGCCCTGTTCGTGACCCAGCGCTTCGTGCTGCCGCTGCTGTGGGCCGCGATCCTGTGCATCGCCACCTGGCCGCTCTACCGGCGCGCGCTGCGCCTCACCGGCAATCGCGAGATCCTGTCCGCGGCCCTGGTCACGCTGCTCGCCGCGCTGGTCTTCATCACGCCGCTGGCGCTGGGCGTGATCCAGGCCGCGCACCAGGCGCCGGCGCTGGCCCAGCTGGTCGCCAAAACCAATACCGACGGCCTGGCGGCGCCCGAATGGCTGCTGCGGATCCCGATGGCCGGCGACGCCATCTATAACTGGTGGCAGGCCACCCTGGGCCAGCCGCACGGCCTGGCGCACCTGCTGCAGGACGGCTCGGTCGGCCGCATGCAGTCGGCCAGCGAAGTACTCAAGCGGGTCGGCAGCGGCGTCCTGCACCGGCTGATCGACGTCGCCTTCGCCTTCCTCTGCCTGTTCTTCTTCTACAAGGACGGCCATGCGCTGCAGAGCCAGACCCATGCCATCGGCGCCCACCTGATCGGCGCCCAGCGCTGGGCCCTGTATTCGCTGAAGGTGCCGACCGCGGTGCGCGCCACCGTCAACGGCCTGGTGCTGGTCGGCCTGGCCGAGGGCGTCCTGCTGGGCATCGGCTACCAGTTCGCCGGCGTGCCGTCGGCGGTGCTGTGGGCGGCCGCCACCTGCGTGCTGGCGATCATCCCCTTCGGCGCGCCGCTGGCCTTCGGCGCCGTCGCCGCCCTGCTGCTCTACCAGGGCAACGCGAGCGCCGCCGCCGCCATCGTCGCCCTCGGCGTGGTGGTGCTGTTCGTGGCCGACCACTTCGTGCGCCCGACCGTCATCGGCAACGCCACCAAGCTGCCCTTCCTCGCGGTCCTGCTGGGCATCCTCGGCGGGGTCGAGACCCTGGGCCTGATCGGCCTGTTCGTCGGCCCGGTGGTGATGACCCTGTTCGTCACCCTATGGCATGAAGAGAAGCGCTTCCGGCATGCGGGGACGCGGGATGCGGCCGGCTAGGCGGGATCCCGGGACCGCTCAGCCCTCGCTGCCCTTCACCGCGCGCAGTTCGCCGAACGGCGCCGGCGGCATGTGCATCATGAAGAAGCGGTCCACGTCCAGGCGCTCGCGCGCGGCCGCCTGCAGCAGCTCGCTCACCGCCTGCGGGCTGTTATAACCGGACGAGTCCTTCTGGAAGGGATCGCTGCCGTACAGCAGGCGGTGGCCGGGCAGCCAGGCCATCATCTGGCGCTCGGCGACGGCGCCGCGGATCGGATACAGCTCGATGCGGTTGGGTCCCGAGCCGATCACCGTCCTGCCGGCCACCAGGCGCAGGTCGGCCTTGCGCGGGGCCTGCTGCAGCGCGTCCGGATGGCCGGCATGGGAAGCCTCCAGGGTGCGCTTCACGATGGGGCTGGACAGGTCGAGGGCATACACCGGAATGCCGCGCGCGGCATATTCGCGGATGCCTGCCAGGTGCGGCCAGGAATCCGAGGTCGTCACCACGGCCTTGACCGGCTTGCCCGGATAGCGCGCCGCGGCCTCGGCCAGCACCTTGGACGAATAGGCGGACGAGAACGGCGCCTCGATCACGACCAGGCCGTCGCCCTGGTCGACGATGGCGACGTTCCAGACCGATTCGATCAGCAGCACGCCGGGCGCGATCTCGGTCTTCTTCGCGCCCAGCGGCGTCATGGCCGGGTCGCGCGGCGGCTGCTTCGGATCGAAACGCGCCGCCACCGCCTCGGGCACCGTCGTCAGCGCCGGATCGTAGGGCGCGTCCACCTTCAGCGAACGCAGCATCAGGGTGCGGTCGGGCATGCCGTTGACCTGGATGTCCCACTGCATCGGGTAGCGCAGCCCGCTCTTGTCCAGGCGCCAGAAGCCCCAGCTCGTGCGCTGCACCACGTCGCCGAGGTAGGCCGTGTAGCCGCCGCGCGCGGCCGGGCCGGCGTAGTCGAGCGCCGACGGCAGGTGGGTGTACTGGCTGAGATAGAGACGCGCGGGCGCACCGTCGAGCGTGAAGGCCACGACCTGGTGCGGCGCGCCGTGCACGACCTGGTCGGCCTCGCGGTGCGCGTCCTTCGCATCGAGGGCGGTGAGCAGTGCGCGTTCCGGGCTCAGGGCCAGCGCCTCGGCGGCCAGCTGCGGTTCCTGGCTGCCGCCCGGCATCTGGCGCTCGCCCCAGGCCTGCATCGCCACCCCGTTGGCCACCAGCGTCGTCTGCGTGTAGCTGCCGGCTGGCGGCACGCGTACCTGCAGCTGGCGGCGCAGCGCCTGACGCGCGTGGTCGTGCAGTTCGGAGAGCTCGTGGAATTCGACCAGGTAAGGGCCTTCGGGGCGCTCCGACTGCTCCAGCATGTTGCGGTAGCCCGCCGATTCGAAGGCGACTGTCTTCACGCCGCGCAGCAGCGCCTCGCCGCCCTGCGCCGCGAAGGCCTGCTTCAGGATGGCGCTGGCGGCCGGATCGGCGGCGAAGGCGGGAACGGCGGCGGCGATGGCGCAGGCGGCGGCCAGCGCGGTGACGGAGCGGTGTCTCATGGGCTTCCTGTTTTGTTCAGTATGTCGTGCAGCTTAACCCGGCGCCGGTCCGTCCACAACTGAACAAATTTCCATATGTATTTGATTCTTATGGCATTCCGGCGCGGTATCATTCACCGCTTGACCCTCACGCCACGTCAGGCTCCAGGATGGCGCCACGCTGAAGAAAGGAGATGTCCGCATGCTGAAAGTGGGAGAACTCGCCGCGCTTGCCAGGCTGACGGTACGCACGCTGCACCATTACGACAGCATCGGACTGCTCCAGCCTTCCGCGCGTTCCGATGCCGGCTACCGGCTCTACGACCGCAACGACGTGGCGCGCCTGCACCAGATCCAGGCCCTGCGTTCCTTCGGCATGAGCCTGGCCGACATCGGCCTTTACCTGGACAGTCCGGCGGGATCGCCGCTGGCGGTGATCGACCGCCAGCTGGCCACGCTCGACCGGCAGATGCTGGAAGCCGCGCGCATGCGCGAGCAGTTGCAGCGCCTGCGCGCCGAACTCGCAAGCGGCGGCCAGCCGGACCTGTCCACCTGGCTGGACTCACTGGAGCAGATGAGCATGTACGAAAAATACTTCACGCAGGACGAACTGGCCCGCCTTCCGATGTACCACGACGAGGCCATCAAGGCGCAATTCAAGCGCTTGACCGAAGAAGCGGAGGAGCTGATCCGCACGCAGGTAGCGCCGGATTCCGACACCGCCCGGGACTTCGGGCGGCGCTGGCTGGACGCCTTCGGGCGCGGCACCGGCGGCGACGCCGAACTGGCGGCGCGCGTCAACCTGATGGCCGAGCGCGAAAAAGGCTCGGTCAGCATGCCGGAGCACCTCATGCGCTACGTGATGGCGGTGATCGGCGAGCTGAAATACGCGATCTGGTCGCGCTACCTGGAGCCAAGCGTGATCGCGCGCATGCGCGGCCACTGGGCCCGCCGCGGCCACGAATGGGCGCCCCTGATCGGCCAGGTGCGCGAACAGATGCGCCGCGATCCGGATGCCGCGCAGCCGGCTTCCCGGGCGCTGGGGCGCCAGTGGATGGCGCTGTTCCACGATATGGTCGGTACCGACCCGGAGGCGGTGGCGGGTTTCCGCCGTGCGACCGAGGAAGAGCCGATGCTGCGCAAGGGGTCGGGGATCAGCGATGAGGCGGTGATCTGGTTGCGGAAGGGCTTGGCGGCTGGATGATAAAAAAGGCGCCCCGCTGGGCGCCTTTCTTTTTTCCGCAATCCTTCGATTACGCCAGCTTGCCGTGGCAAGCCTTGAACTTCTTGCCGCTGCCGCAAGGGCAAGGATCGTTGCGGCCGACCTTCATGCCCATGTAGGTGGTGGCCGGATCGTCGCTCACCGCGGTGGTGCCGGCGGTGACCGCCTGCGGCGCCATCAGTTCTTCCGGCGCGGCGGTCGGGTCGAAGTCGGCGTGCTGGTAGTTCACGTTCTCCAGGTGCGCCGCGGCCGCCTGCATCGCCGCCTCGGCCGCCTCGACTTCCTCGCGGGTCTGGATGCGGACCGTCATGATGGTGCGGATCACTTCGTTCTTGATCTGGTCCAGCATGGCGCCGAACAGCTCGAAGGCTTCGCGCTTGTATTCCTGCTTCGGGTTCTTCTGGGCGTAGCCGCGCAGGTGGATACCCTGGCGCAGGTGGTCCAGCGCCGCCAGGTGCTCGCGCCAGTGGGTGTCGATATTCTGCAGCATGACGTTGCGCTCGAAGCCGCCGAAGGCTTCCTTGCCGACGATCGCGACCTTGCTATTGTAGGATTCGTCGGCGGCGGCCAGCACGCGCTCGAGGATGTCGTCGTCGTTCAGGTTCGGCTCGTCTTCCAGCATCTGCGCCAGCGGCACCGGCAGCGCCCACTCGTCGTTCAGGACGCGGGTCAGCGACGGGATGTCCCACTGCTCTTCGACCGACTCGGCCGGCACGTAGGTGCGCACCACGTCGGTGAACACGCCCACGCGCAGGCTGGTGATCAGTTCCGACATGTCGGCCGACTCCAGCAGTTCGTTACGCTGGGTGTAGATCACCTTGCGCTGGTCGTTGGCGACGTCGTCGTACTCGAGCAGCTGCTTGCGGATGTCGAAGTTGCGGGCCTCGACCTTGCGCTGGGCCGACTCGATCGAGCGGGTCACGATGCCGGCCTCGATCGGTTCGCCTTCCGGCATCTTGAGGCGGTCCATGATCGCGCGCACGCGGTCGCCGGCGAAGATGCGCAGGAGCGGATCGTCGAGCGACAGGTAGAAGCGCGAGGAGCCCGGATCGCCCTGGCGGCCCGAACGGCCGCGCAGCTGGTTGTCGACGCGGCGGGATTCGTGGCGCTCGGTACCGATGATGTGCAGGCCGCCCTGCGCCACCACGTGGTCGTGCAGCGACTGCCATTCGTCGCGCATCTTTTGCGACTGTTCGGCCTTCTGTTCCGGCGACAGCGACTCGTCGGCCTCGATGAACTGGATCTGCTTCTCGACGTTACCACCGAGGACGATGTCGGTACCGCGGCCCGCCATGTTGGTGGCGATGGTGATCATCTGCGGACGGCCGGCCTGGGCGATGATTTCCGCTTCGCGGGCGTGCTGCTTCGCGTTCAGCACGTTGTGCGGCAGCTTGGCCTGGGTCAGGATCCCGGACAGCAGTTCCGAGTTCTCGATCGAGGTGGTGCCGACCAGCACCGGCTGGCCGCGCTCGTGGCAGTCGCGGATGTCGACCACCATCGCGTTGTACTTTTCCTCGGCCGATTTATACACCTGGTCCTGGCGGTCCTTGCGCTGCGACGGCTTGTTCGGCGGGATCACCACGGTCTCGAGACCGTAGATTTCCTGGAATTCGTAGGCTTCCGTGTCGGCGGTACCGGTCATGCCGGACAGCTTGGTGTACATGCGGAAGTAGTTCTGGAAGGTGATCGAGGCCAGGGTCTGGTTCTCGTTCTGGATGCGCACGCCTTCCTTGGCTTCGACGGCCTGGTGCAGGCCGTCGGACCAGCGGCGGCCCGTCATCAGGCGGCCGGTGAATTCGTCGACGATCACCACTTCGTTGTTCTGCACCACGTAGTGCTGGTCCTTGTGGTACAGGACGTGCGCGCGCAGGGCGGCGTACAGGTGGTGGATCAGGGTGATGTTGGYGGCGTCGTACAGCGAGGCGCCTTCCGGCAGCAGGCCCATCTTGGTCAGGATGGCTTCGGCCTTCTCGTGGCCGGCCTCGGTCAGCAGCACGGTGTGCGCCTTCTCGTCCTTGGTGTAGTCGCCCGGGACTTCGACCGTGCCCTTGCCGTCGGGGGTCTCTTCGCCGATCTGCAGGGTCAGCATCGGCGGGACTTCATTGATCTTGTGGTACAGGTCGGTGTGGTTCTCGGCCTGGCCGGAAATGATCAGCGGCGTACGGGCCTCGTCGATCAGGATCGAGTCCACCTCGTCGACCACGGCGAAGTTCAGGCCGCGCTGCACGCGTTCGCGCGCATCGTAGACCATGTTGTCGCGCAGGTAGTCGAAGCCGTATTCGTTGTTGGTGCCGTAGGTGATGTCGGAACCGTAGGCCTTCTGCTTGCTGTCGTGATCCATCTGCGACAGGTTGATGCCGGTGGTCAGGCCGAGCCAGCCGTACAGGCGGCCCATCTGCTCGGCGTCGCGCTGCGCCAGGTAATCGTTGACGGTCACCACGTGCACGCCCTTGCCGGACAGCGCATTCAGGTAGACCGGCAGGGTTGCCATCAGGGTTTTACCTTCGCCGGTGCCCATCTCGGCGATCTTGCCATAGTGCAGGACCATGCCGCCGATCAGCTGCACGTCGAAGTGGCGCATCTTCATCACACGCTTGGCGGCTTCGCGGCAGACGGCAAACGCTTCCGGCAGGATGTCGTCGAGCGAAGCGCCGCCGGCGATCCGCTCCTTGAATTCGGGGGTCTTGGCCTGGAGTTCGRCATCCGACAGCTTTTCCATCTGCGGCTCGAGCGCATTGATGTCGCGCACGGTTTTTTGGTATTGCTTGAGCAGTCGCTGGTTACGGCTGCCGAAAATCTTGGTCAGGAATGACATGCTGTGTTCTTAAAAAGTACGCCGCGAAAAAGCCATGGATGATATCAAAATAATATCCGCCGACGACCGCCTATGGCAAAAAGCCACCGATTTTATCATGCGATCCGGCCACACTTGGGGATGAACGGGCGCATCACAAGTGCAGGCGGACAAAGAATGTTATCAAATTGCACTCGAAAGCACGTTTACCGTACGTTTCTTTATGAGCACGGCCTGGCTGTGGTATGTTCCGCCCATGCAGTCACCCAAGCCTCCCTATCATATCTACGGCACCAAGGTTCGCCGCACGTCGATCGAGGCGACCGACTTCCTGCGCCGCAACGACCGCATGGCCGCCCTGCTGCCGGCTGCCACCCGCATGGCCAGCCYGCAAAAAGAGGTGCGCCTGATCCTGCCGCCGATGTACGCCAACTGCGAAGCGCTGGCGATCCAGGATGGCGTGCTGACCCTGGCCGTGCCCTCCTCGGCCGTGGCCGCCAAGCTCAAGCAGCAGGCGCCCAAGCTGCAGGCGGCACTGCAGAAGAAGGGCTGGCAGGTGGACTCGGTGCGGATCAAGATCCAGGTGGGACGCGCGCTGCCGGCTGAACCGGAGGGTTTGAAGCCGTCCTCGCTGGAACTGCCGCCGACGGCGGTGCAGGCCTTCGAGGAGCTGGGGGATGCCTTGCCGGAATCGCCGCAGAACGCGCAGTTGATTGCGGCGATCAGGCGGCTGGCGGAGAGGCGCAAGAATAAATAGCGGTCACGAAGACCGTCGTTCCCGCGGAGGCGGGAACCCGAGTTTGCTAGCGTACTGGTGGCTTATAACGGTAGTGGAACGCACCGAACTTGGGTCCCCGCCTGCGCGGGGACGACGTTGTTCGGGGCTTCAGGTTAAAGCCCACTCCCGCTCCATCTGCGCTCCATACGACACCGGCGCCCGCTCCTGCTGGTCGAAGGTGACGATCTCGTAGGCTTCCGGATGCGCCAGCAGTTCGCGCAGCAGCAGGTTGTTCAGGCCGTGGCCGGATTTGTGGGCTTCGTAGCTGGCCAGCAGCGGGTGGCCGACCAGGTAGAGGTCGCCGATCGCGTCGAGGATCTTGTGGCGCACGAACTCGTCTTCGTAGCGCAGGCCGTCGGCGTTCAGGATCCGGTACTCGTCCATCACGATCGCGTTTTCCAGCGAACCGCCGCGGGCCAGACCCATGCCGCGCAGGCTTTCGACGTCCTGCATGAAGCCGAAGGTGCGGGCGCGCGCCACGTCGTGCACGTAGGAGACCTTGCCGAAATCGACCTCGGCGCGCTGCATGGTGCCGTCGACGGCCGGGTGGTTGAATTCGATGAAGAAGTCGAGCCTGAATCCGTCGAAAGGCGTGAGGCGGGCCCACTTCTCGTTGTTGCCGCTGCCCTGGCGCACTTCGACCGGCTCCAGCACGCGGATGAATTTCTTGGCCGAGGCCTGCTCCTGCACGCCGGCCTGCTGCAGCAGGAAGACGAAGGACGAGGCCGAGCCGTCCATGATCGGGATCTCTTCGGCGGTGACGTCGACGTACAGGTTGTCGATGCCGAGGCCGGCGCAGGCCGACATCAGGTGCTCGACGGTCGAGACGCGCGCATTGTCCTTGCTGAGGACCGAGGCCATGCGGGTGTCGCCGACGATTTCCGCGTTCGACGGAAACTCGACCACGGGGTCGAGATCCACGCGGCGGAACACGATGCCGGTGTCGACGGCAGCCGGGCGCAGGGTCAGCTCGACCTTGGTGCCCGAGTGCAGGCCGACGCCTGTCGTGCGCACCAGCTGTTTGATTGTTCTTTGTTTGAGCATCGTTCGATTATATAGGAGGCCCTGTTTCTTCGCCCTGGCCTCCCTCGGCCGGTGGCAGGAACACCACGTTTTCAGGGATGTTCCCCCTCCGCATGGGTGGATTCGTGGCGGATCAGGTACAGGYCGCTGCCGATGATGATTGCCGCACCGATGAGGGTGTATTGATCGGGCAAGGTTTGCCACAACACCCAGTCGATCCCGATGCCGCAAGCCAGGGCCGTGTACTCGAAGGGCGCGACCACCGAGGCTTCGCCATGGCTGAAGGCTTCGGTGATCGCCAGCTGGGCCAGGAAACCGCTGAGCGCCAGGCCGCCCAGCAGCGGCAGGTGGCGCACCTCGACCGGGGTCCAGGAAGGCGCGGCCAGCGCAGTGGCGCCGAGGGCCATCAGCAGCATCAGCCAGAACACCATCTGCTCGCTGCTGTCGCTGCGCGCCAGCACCCGGCCGGTCACCGCCGACACCGCGTAGAACACGGCCGCCAGCAGGATCGCCAGTCCGCCCAGCGTGAGGAAGCCCTCGCCGCTGGGCCGCAGTACCACCAGCACGCCGGCCATGCCGACCGCGATCGCCAGCCAGCGCGCAGCGTTCACRCGCTCCTTCAGCACGAACACGGACAGCGCCGTGATCAGGATCGGGCCGATGAAGAAGATCGTATAGGCCTCCGCCAGCGACAGTCCCCTCACCCCGTAGGCGAACAGGGCCAGCATGAAGATGCCGATCAGCGCGCGCAGCAGGTGCAGCGGCCAGCGGACTTGCAGCATCGTGCGAAAGCCGCCGCGCCATGCCACCCAGGCGCACACCAGCGGCAGCGACGACAGGGAACGCAGGGACGCCACCTGCATCGCCGGGAATTCGGCGGACAGCAGCTTCATGATCGTGTCCATGACCGAGAACATCAGCACCGCCGCCAGCATCGCGCGGATGCTGCGCAGGTTGCCGCTCAATCTGCTGCCTTGCGCCGTGGTGCTCGGATTCACAGGTGCTTCTCCATGAAGACCGACAGCGGGTCGGGCTGATAATCGCCGAAGGGGCCGCAGGGCGCGAAGCCGAAGCGTTCGTACAGGGCGATGGCGTCTGGCTGGTGGATGCCGGTCTCCAGCTTCAGCACGCGCAGGCCGGACATGGCGGCGAACATCGCGATGTGTTCCATCAGCTTGCGGCCGGTGCCGAGGCCGCGCCTGGCTTCGTCGACGAACATGCGCTTGATCTCGCCATAGCCTTCGTCTTCGCCCTCGGCATCGCGCCGGACCAGGGCGGCGCAGCCGCTAGCTGCGCCGTCGACGCCGCGCGCGACCAGGAACAGGACGTCGCCGCGCATCAGCGAGGCGATGTCCATCAGGTGGTTGCTCTCGGATGGATAGAGGGAGGCGCAGTAGGCGTCGAGGCGCGCCAGCATGTCGCGCACTTCCGGCTGGTCGGGGGATTCGGTATTGATGATCATGGTGATAAAAAACGGCGCCGCAGCGCCGTTCGTCAGCGTAGCGGGATGATTAGCCGATCTGTTCCAGCAGCTTCTCGGCCGACGAGACTGCGAAGCCGCCGCCGTTCTCGAGGTTCAGCTGCTTGACCACGCCGTCCTCGACCAGCATCGAGTAGCGCTGGCTGCGCACGCCCAGGCCCTTGGCGCTYAGGTCGAACTCCAGGCCCAGCGCCTTGGTGAAGGTGCCGCTGCCGTCGGCCATCATGCGGACGATGCCGGTGGCTTTCTGGTCGCGGCCCCAGGCGCCCATCACGAAGGCGTCGTTGACCGACACGCACCAGATCTCGTCCACGCCCTTGGCTTTCAGCTGGTCGGCCAGCTGGATGTAGCCCGGCAGGTGCTGGGCCGAGCAGGTCGGGGTATAGGCGCCCGGCAGGCCGAAGATGGCGATGGTCTTGCCCTTCACGAGGTCCGCGACGTTGAAGGTATTCGGGCCGAGCGAGCAGCCTTCGGTTTCGGTTTCGATGAATTCCGACAGGGTCGCTTCCGGCAGGCGGTCGCCGATCTGGATGGTCATATCAGGTACTCCATGTTGTGATTATCAGAACCCGCAAGTATGCCTGATCTGGCGAAATTCGGGGTCAGAGCACTTTATTCCAACCATTCGGGGTCAGAGCACTTTTCTGAACAATGTCCCGCAGATCAGTTTTTATCGGACGCCCTGATGGCTTTTGCTTGGCGGCGGAACGATCGGCCATCGGAAACCGGCCAAGTTATGCGCGACAAAGCAATTGCCCATAAAAGTGCTCTGACCCCGAATTTGTTGGGAAATGTGCTCTGACCCCGAATTTTGGGCAAAACAAAAGGCCAGTACCGCTTGGTCGGTACTGGCCCTTGCATCATGGAGTTTTGGCTTGCTTAGTCGGCTTGCTTGCGCAGGAAGGCCGGGATGTCGTAGGTTTCGACACCGTTGTTCTGCATCGCGCGGACCTGCTCGGAGGCCTGTTCGCGGCGCCACACGGCAGGCTGCTTCATGCCTTCCATGTGGCCGGCGCCGGCGATCGAGCCCATGCCCATGCCGCCAGTGGCCATGGTCGGTGCGCCGGACATGACCGGGGCGCCGTAGGTGCCGGTACGCAGGACCTGCTGCGGCTGCACCAGCGAGATGCTGGCCTTGTTCTTGCCCAGGCCGGTCGCGACCACGGTCACGCGCAGTTCGTCGCCCATGGCGTCGTCGTAGGCGATACCCTGGGCGATGGCGGCGTCCGGAGCGGCGAAGGCGCGCACCGCGGCCATCACTTCCTTGATTTCCTTACCCTTCAGGTTGCGCGACGCGGTGACGTTCACCAGCACGCCCTTGGCGCCCGACAGGTCGATACCGTCCAGCAGCGGCGAAGCCACGGCCTGTTCGGCGGCGATGCGCGCGCGGTCCACGCCCGATGCGGTCGCGGTACCCATCATGGCCTTGCCCTGCTCGCTCATGATGGTCTTGACGTCGTTGAAGTCGACGTTGATGTGGCCCGGCACGTTGATGATCTCGGCGATACCGGCGACGGCGTTGTTCAGCACGTCGTCGGCATGCTTCATCCAGTCCAGCATGCAGTCGTCTTCGTAGATGTCTTCCAGCTTCTCGTTCAGGATCACGATCAGCGAGTCGACGTGCTTGGTCAGTTCTTCCAGGCCGGCTTCGGCCACGTCCATGCACTTCTGGCCTTCGTAGGAGAAGGGCTTGGAAACCACGGCGACGGTCAGGGCGCCCAGGTTCTTGGCCACCTCAGCCACGATCGGGGCGGCGCCGGTGCCGGTGCCGCCGCCCATGCCGGCAGCGATGAAGACCATGTGCGCGCCGCGCAGCGAGTCTTCGATGCGCGCGCGCGACTGCTCGGCCAGCTGGCGGCCGACTTCCGGACGCATGCCTGCGCCCAGGCCGGAATCGCCGATCTGGATGATGTTGTGCGCGCCCGAAGCGGCCAGCGCCTGCGCGTCGGTGTTTGCGGCGATGAACTCCACACCGGAAACACCCTTGTTGATCATGTGCTGCACCGCATTACCACCCGCGCCGCCAACACCGACAACCTTGATGACGGTGCCCAGTGATGCGTTATCGACCATATCAAACTCCATGATGAACTCCTAATCTCTCAAAGTGCCGTTTCCAAGCTCGAACCCTCACAGAAAGGCTGTCAAAACTCGAGATTGGAAACACGCGTCTATTTTAAAAATAATTTACGAACGTTACCAAGCAAAACCGTTACCACTTGTTACGAAAACCGTTAGAAGTTCCCTAAAAACCACTCTTTCATCCGCTGCCATACCGCTTTCACCGATCCATCCTGACGCGTGACGATGTGCCCGCGCAGATACTGCTTCTTCGCCTCCAGCAAAAGACCGAGGACCGTGGCGTAACGCGGGCTGCGCACCACGTCGGCCAACTGGCCGCGATACTCCGGCGTGCCGAGGCGCGCCGGCTTCAGGAAGATGTCTTCGGCCATCTCGATCATGCCCGGCATGATCGAGGAGCCGCCGGTCAGCACGATGCCCGACGACAGCACGCCTTCGTAGCCGGACTCGCGCACCACCTGGTGCACCATCGCGAACAGCTCCTCGACGCGCGGCTCGATCACGGCGGCCAGCGCCTGGCGCGACAGCGAACGCGGACCGCGGTCGCCCAGGCCCGGCACTTCCAGGGTCTCGCCCGGATCGGCCAGCACCTGCTTGGCCACGCCGTAGCGGATCTTGATCTCTTCCGCTTCGCCGGTCGGGGTACGCAGGGCCATCGCGATGTCGCTGGTGATCTGGTCGCCGGCGATCGGGATCACGGCCGTGTGGCGGATCGCGCCGTCGCTGAACACGGCGATGTCGGTGGTGCCGCCGCCGATGTCGATCAGGACCACGCCGAGTTCCTTCTCGTCGTTGGTCAGCACGGAATCGGCGGACGCCATCGGCTGCAGGATCAGGTCGGAGACCTCGAGTCCGCAACGGCGCACGCACTTTACAATATTCTGTACCGCGGACACCGCACCTGTAACAATGTGCACGCGCACTTCCAGGCGGATGCCGCTCATGCCGATCGGCTCGCGCACGTCTTCCTGGTTGTCGACGATGAATTCCTGCGGCACCGTATGCAGCAACTGCTGGTCGGTCGGAATGTTGACCGCCTTCGCCGTCTCGATCACGCGCGCCACGTCGGTCGCGGTGACTTCCTTGTCCTTGATCGCCACCATGCCGCTCGAGTTGAACGAACGGATATGGCTGCCGGCGATGCCCGCATACACGTTGCGGATCTTGCAGTCGGCCATCAGCTCGGCTTCTTCGAGGGCGCGCTGGATCGATTCGACGGTCGCTTCGATGTTGACGACAACGCCCTTCTTCAAACCTTTCGACTCGTGCTGGCCGAGTCCAATTACTTCATGGCGCCCATCGGCCATCACCTCGGCCACCACCGCCACCACCTTCGAGGTGCCGATGTCGAGGCCGACGATCAGGTTCTTTGCGTCTTTTGTCATGTTTGCTGTCGCCTGCTTGATTAAGTTTGCTTTGTTGTTTTGTTGCTTGCTTTTTTCTTTGCCGCCTTGACCGGCTTGGTCGCATCAAGCGGCACGCTCAATGCCGCCGACGACAGCGCCAGCCCGTTCGGATAGCGCATGTCGATCGTGTCGATGCGTCCCTCCTGCAGGCGCGCGGTGAGCTGCGGGTAGATGCTCACCAGGCGCTGCACGCGGGCCTTCATGCCATCCTTGCCCAGCTCGCGGCCGAGCTCCACGCTCATGCCGTTGTCCAGTCGGACGGTCCAGGCGTAGCGCTTCGACAGGCTGAGCGAAGCCGGCACCAGGCGGATCGGCGCGAACAGGCCGCGCAGTTCGGCAAAGCGGGCCAGCACTTCCTTCTCGCTGCCGGGAGGACCATCGAAAGCAGGCAGCTCGTGGTCCTCGTCGGCTTCGGCCAGGTTGGCGGTGAAGACGTCGCCTTTGACGGAGAGCAGGCGTCCGTCCTCGCCCCAGGTACCGAGCGCTTCGTGCTCCTCGACCTGGACGATCAGCTGGTTCGGCCACTCGCGGCGCACGCTGGCCTTGCGGACCCAGGGCACGGCCTCGAAGGTGGCGCGCACCTGTTCCAGGTCGGAAGTGAAGAAATTCCCCTTGATCTTGCCCAGCACGCCATTGCGCACCGTGAGTTCGTTCACGTGCTGCAGGTCCAGGCCGTACATGCTTTCGACACGCACCGCACGCAGGGTGAACATCGGGCGCTGCGACAGCCACCAGACGCCCGACGCGATACAGGCGAGCGCCACCAGCGCGGTAATCGCGCCGGAGGTTGCGTTCAGGGCTCGCGCGTCATGCCACATCTTGTTACGCCTTTTCCTTCTTCTGGCCAATCTTCAGCGACGCCGAGCGCAGGATCTCGACGCACAGGTCTTCATAGCTGGTGCCCTCCGCGCGCGCCGCCATCGGCACCAGCGAGTGCGAGGTCATGCCCGGCGAGGTGTTCACTTCCAGCAGGAAGAACTGCTGGTCGGACTCGCGCAGCAGCACGTCGATGCGGCTCCAGCCTTCGCAGCCGAGGGCGCGGTAGGCCTTCTCGACCTCGCGCTTGATCGCGGCGGTCAGGTCCGCGTCCAGCGGCGCCGGGCAGTAGTACCTGGTGTCGTCCGTGAAGTACTTGTTCTGGTAGTCGTAATTGCCTTCCGGGGCGACGATCTCGATGATCGGCAGCGCGCGGGCGGCGGGACCGCTGCCCAGCAGCGGCACCGAGAATTCGCGGCCTTCGATGAACTGCTCGGCCAGCACCCGCGTGTCGTACTTGCGGGACAGCTCGACGGCGGCCTGCAGCTCTTCCCGACGGGTCACCTTGGTGATGCCGATGCTCGAACCTTCCAGCGGCGCCTTGACGATCAGCGGCAGGCCGAGGTCGGCCACCACCTTGTCCAGATCCGTGTCGTCGTCGATGACGGCGTACTTCGGCGTCGAGACGCCGTTCGCCAGCCAGACGATCTTGGTGGTGATCTTGTCCATGCCGACGCTCGAAGCCATCACGCCGCTGCCGGTATAGGGGATGCCGAGCTGCTCGAGGGCGCCCTGCAGGCTGCCGTCCTCGCCGTAGCGGCCGTGCAGCGCGATGAAGACGCGGTCGAATTTTTCGGCGGCCAGTTCGGCCAGCGAGCGTTCGGCCGGATCGAAGGCATGGGCGTCCACACCCTTCGATTGCAGGGCCTGCAGCACGCCGGTGCCGGACAGGATCGAGATCTCGCGCTCGGCCGAGCGGCCGCCGAACAGGACGGCGACTTTACCGAGTTCCTTGATTTCAGTTTGAGTAAGCGTACTCATAATCAGCTCTTAATTCGCTACCTTTTGAAGCAGTGTTAATTGGTGCGGAACGCCGCCGATCGAGCCGGCGCCCATGGTCAGCACGACGTCGCCGTCGCGCGCCACCTTCAGGATCGTCGCCGGCATGTCGGCGATCGATTCCACGAAAATCGGTTCGATCTGGCTGCCGGCGCGCAGCGCGCGCGCCAGCGCACGGCCGTCGGCCGCCACGATCGGGGTTTCGCCGGCCGCGTACACCTCGGCCAGCAGCAGCACGTCCGGCGCCGCCAGGACCTTGACGAAGTCCTCGAACAGGTCGCGGGTGCGGGTATAGCGGTGCGGCTGGAAGGCCAGCAGCAGGCGGCGCCCCGGATAGGCCGCGCGCGCGGCCGCCAGGGTCACCTGGGCTTCGACCGGATGATGGCCGTAGTCGTCCACCAGGGTGAAGCTGCCGCCGGACTCCAGCGGGATCTCGCCGTAGCGGGTGAAGCGGCGGCCGACGCCGCGGAACTCCGCCAGGCCCTTGGCCGTGGCTTCGTCCGGGACGCCGATCTCGCGCGCGATCGCGATCGCCGAGCAGGCGTTCAGCACATTGTGCATGCCGGGCTGGTTCAGCACGAAGGTGGTGTCCGGATAGCCTTCCTGGCGCACCGTGAAGCGCATGCGGGTGCCGTCGGCGTGGGCGTCCAGCGCGCGTACCTCCGCATCTTCCGAAAAGCCGTAGGTCGTCACCGGCTTGGTCACCTGCGGCAGGATGGCGCGCACGTTGACGTCGTCGATGCACATCATCGCGCGGCCGTAGAACGGCAGGCGGTGGGTGAAGTTCACGAACGCCGCCTTCAGCTTCTCGAAGTCGTGCTCGTAGGTGTCCATGTGGTCGGCGTCGATGTTGGTGATCACCTCGATCATCGGCGACAGGTTCAGGAAGGAGGCGTCGGACTCGTCGGCCTCGGCCACGATATAGTCGCCGGTGCCCAGCTTGGCGTTGGCGCCGGCGCTGTTCAGGCGGCCGCCGATCACGAAGGTCGGATCCATGCCGCCTTCGGCCAGCACCGAAGCCACCAGGCTGGTGGTGGTGGTCTTGCCGTGGGTGCCGGCGATCGCGATGCCTCGCTTCAGGCGCATCAGTTCGCCCAGCATGATGGCGCGCGGCACCACCGGGACCTTGGCGGCGCGTGCGGCCACCACTTCCGGGTTCGCTTCGTTGACGGCAGTCGAGGTGACCACGGCATCGGCGCCGCGCACGTGTTCTTCCGCGTGGCCGATGTGGACCGTCGCGCCCAGTTCAAGCAGGCGCTGGCTGGCGGCGTTCGAGGCCAGGTCCGAACCGGACACCTTGTAGCCGAGGTTCAGCAGCACCTCGGCGATGCCGCTCATGCCGCTGCCGCCGATGCCGACGAAGTGAATGTGTTTGATCTTGTGTTTCATTTGCTGCCTTTGCTCAGTTCTTCCAGCACCTGCGCGATCGCCGCATTGGCGTCGCGCCGGCCGACTGCCTGCGCCGCTTCCGCCATGCGGAGGCAGTCGTCGCGGGAGGTCGTTTGCAGCAGCTTCGCCAGCTGCTGCGGGTTCAGTTCGCCCTGCGGCAAATGGATGGCCGCCTTCTGCCCCGCCATCCAGACCGCGTTGTCGCGCTGGTGGCTGGTGGTGCTGGCGATGAAAGGCACCAGCACGCTGGCGACGCCGGCGGCGGTCAGTTCCGACACCGTGATCGCGCCGGCGCGGCAGATCACCAGGTCGGCATTCGCGTACTCCGCCGCCATGTCGTCGATGAAGTCGACCACATTGGCCTGCACGCCGGCGCTTGCATAGGCCGCGCGCAGGGCGTCGATGTTCTTCTTGCCCGACTGGTGGGTGACGACGGGGCGCAGGCCTTCCGGAATCAGGGCCAGGGCCGCCGGCACGCTGTCGTTCAGGACCTTCGCGCCGAGGCTTCCGCCCACCACCAGGATGTTCAGCGGGCCGCTGCGATTCGCGAAGCGGTGGCCCGGCGACGGCATCTCCAGGATCTCCTTGCGCACCGGGTTGCCGGTGACGACCGCCTTGCCGGCCGCTTTGCCGAAGTCGGCCGGGAAGCCGAACAGCACGCGCTGGGCCATCGGTGTCAGGGTCTTGTTCGACAGCAGCAGCGCGGCGTCGGCATTCACCAGCGCCAGCGGCACGCCGCGCGAACGCGCCAYCATCCCGCCCGGCACGGTCACGTAACCGCCCATGCCCAGCACCACGTCCGGCTTGCGGGCGGCAATGAACCGGCGGCAGGCGGCAAACGCGCCCAGCATCTTGAAGGCGCCGGCGATGGTGTGGCCCAGGCCCTTGCCGCGCAGGCCGGCGAAGTCGATGCTGTCCATCGGGATGCCGTGCTTCGGCACGATGTCCTTCTCCATGCCGTGGGCGGTGCCCAGCCAGCTCACTTCCCAGCCGCGCTCGCGCATCGACTGGGCGATCGCGATGCCGGGGAAGATGTGGCCGCCGGTACCGGCCGCCATGATCATCAGACGCTTGCTYATTTGATCGCTCCCTGGCGGCCGCCGCGCATGCGGACGCGGTTTTCGTAATCGATGCGCAGCAGGATCGCCAGGCCGACGCAGTTGAACATCAGGCCGGAACCGCCGTAGCTCATCAGCGGCAGGGTCAGGCCCTTGGTCGGCAGCAGGCCGAGGTTCACGCCCATATTGATGAAGACCTGCACGCCCAGCCAGATGCCGATGCCCTTCGCGGCCAGGCCGGCGAAGTGCTGCTCCAGCGCGATCGCCTGGCGGCCGATGTCGAACGCGCGTTTCACTAACCAGTAGAACAGGCCGACCACGACCAGCACGCCGGCCAGGCCGAGCTCTTCGCCGATCACGGCCATGATGAAGTCGGTATGCGCTTCCGGCAGGTAGTGCAGCTTCTCGACGCTGCCGCCCAGGCCGACGCCGAACAGCTCGCCGCGGCCGAAGGCGATCAGCGAATGGGTCAGCTGGTAGGCCTTGTCGAGCGCATTGCCCTCTTCCCACGGATTCATGTAGGCGAACATGCGGGCGCGGCGGAAGGGCGAGAGCGCGATGATGGTCGAGAACACCATTACCAGCACGGCGCCGATGCCGCCGAACCAGATCATGTTGAAGCCGCCCAGGAACAGGATGCCCATCGAGATGCAGACGATCACGCCGAAGGCGCCGAGGTCGGGCTCGAGCAGGAGCAGCACACCGACCAGCGCCATCGCGGCGGCCATCGGCATGAAGCCCTTGGTCAGCTTGTGCATGTATTGCTGCTTGCGCACCGTGAAGTCGGCGGCGTACAGCACCGCCACCACCTTCATGATCTCGGACGGCTGGCCGATTCGCAAAGGCAGCCAGCGGCGCGCGCCGTTCACCGAGACGCCGACGCCCGGCACCAGCACGATGGCCAGCATGATCAGGGTGACGACGAACATCAGCGGCGCGAAGCGCTGCCATACCGCCACCGGGATGCGGAAGGCGAACAGGCCGAACAGCAGCGAGACCGCGATGAACATCGCCTGGCGCAGCAGGAAGTAGTTGTTCTTGCCGCCCAGGTAGGCGAACTTGGGCGAATCCGGCAGCGCGATCGAGGCCGAATACACCATCACCATCCCGAACAGCATCAAGAGGACCACGACCCATACCAGCGGCTGGTCGTATTCCATCATGCGCGACGGCCGCGCACGCGCGGCGATCGCCGCATCGTCCGAGGATCCGCCAAACTTGAAGGGAAGCTGGAAGGCCATCAGATGTCCTGCCCCTTCTCGAGCGCGATCTCGCGCACGGTGTCGACGAAGACCTGGGCGCGGTGCGCGTAATTGGTGAACATGTCCAGGCTGGCGCAGGCCGGCGACAGCAGCACCACGTCACCCGGCTTGGCCAGGCCGCCGGCGCGGCGGGTCGCTTCCGGCAGGCCCGGCAGGTCGAAGCACGGCACGCCGCTCGCTTCGATGGCGGCCTTGATCGCCGGCCCATCGCGGCCGATCAGCAGCACTGCCTTCACGTAGCGCGAGCACGGACCGGCCAGCGGTGCGAAGTCCTGGCCCTTGCCGTCGCCGCCGGCGATCAGCAGGATCTGGCGGCCGGTCTCGCCGAAGGTCTGGCCCAGGCCTTCCAGCGCGGCGACGGTGGCGCCGACATTGGTGCCCTTGCTGTCGTCGTAGTACTCGACCTCGTCGATGCTGGCGACCAGTTCGACGCGGTGCGGCTCGCCCCGGTATTCGCGCAGGCCGTGCAGCAACGGCGCCAGCGGCAGTCCGCAGGCGCGGCACAGGGCCAGCGCGGCCAGCGCGTTGGAGGCGTTGTGGATGCCGCGGATGCGCAGGGCGTCGGCCGGCATCAGGCGGTTGATCACCACTTCCTGCGGCTCTTCCGGCTCATTTTTCTTGCGCTTCTTCTCCGGCTCCTCGGCCGGATTCGCATTCGCCAGCCACAGCACGCCGCGCTCGTTCACCAGGCCGAAGCTGCCCGGCGCGTCCGGTTCGCCCGTGCCGAAGGTGGTGACTTGCACATCCGGATTCGTCATGCGCATCACGGTGGCGTCGTCGCGGTTCAGCACGCGGACCGTGTCCTTGCCGAAGATGCGCGCCTTGTCGAAGGCGTAGGCGGTCATGCTGCCGTGCCAGTCCAGGTGGTCCTGGGTCAGGTTCAGGACGGTGGCGGCATCCGGGTTCAGGCTGAAGGTGGTGTGCAGCTGGAAGCTGGACAGTTCCAGGACCCAGGTCTGCGGCAATTCTTCCTTGTCGAGGACTTCGCGCAGCACGTCCAGCGCGGCCGGGCTGATGTTGCCGGCCACGCGGGTGGTGAAGCCGGCGCGGCGGCACAGCAGGCCGGTCAGGCTCGTCACCGTGGTCTTGCCGTTGGTGCCGGTGATGGCGATGACTTTCGGCGCATAGCCGCGGGTGGTCTTCAGGTCGGACAGCGCCTGGGCGAACAGTTCGATCTCGCCCCACACGGGGATATTGCGGGCGGCCGCGCCCGGTGCGATCTCGGCCAGTTCGCGTTCCGGCGCCAGGCCCGGGCTGACGGCGACGAAGTCGACGCCGTCCAGCAGCGCGACGCTAAAGGCGCCGCCGATGAAGTCCGCAGTCGGCACGGCCTGGCGCAGCGCGACCAGGCGCTGCGGCTCGGTACGCGTATCGGCCACGCGCACCTGGGCGCCGCAACGCGCCAGCCATTGCGCCATCGCGAGGCCCGATTCGCCAAGTCCGAGTACCAGTGCGGTTTTGCCTTCGTAGTTCATCGTTCGGTCAACAATTCCCGGTTTAACGCAGTTTGAGGGTCGAGATGCCGATCAGGACCAGGATGATGGTCACGATCCAGAAACGCGCCACGACCTTGGTTTCCTTCCAGCCCTTCTGTTCGAAATGGTGGTGCAGCGGCGCCATCAGGAACACGCGGCGGCCGGCCCCGTAACGCTTCTTGGTGTACTTGAACCAGCTCACCTGGATGATCACCGACAGGGTCTCGGCCACGAACACGCCGCCCATGATGAACAGCACGATTTCCTGGCGCACGATGACGGCGATGGTGCCGAGCGCGCCGCCCAGCGCCAGCGCGCCGACGTCGCCCATGAACATCTGCGCCGGGTGCGCGTTATACCAGAGGAAGGCCAGGCCCGCGCCCGCCATCGCGCCGCAGAAGATCAGCAGTTCGCCGGCGCCCGGGATGTGCGGGATGAACAGGTATTTCGAATAGGTGGCGTTACCGGTCAGGTAGGCGAACAGGCCCAGGGCGCCGCCCACCATCACGGTCGGCATGATGGCCAGGCCATCCAGGCCGTCGGTGAAGTTGACCGCGTTCGAGGCGCCCACGATCACGCAATAGGTCAGCGCGATGAAGCCCCACACGCCCAGCGGATAGCTGATGCTCTTGAAGAAGGGGACGATCAGGTCGGCCTTGGGCGGCAGGTCCATCGAGAAGCCCGACTGCACCCAGGCGAAGAACAGCTGCCACACTTCCCACGGGGTCGCGGCCGAGACCGAGAATGCCAGGTACAGCGAGGACGTGATGCCGATCAGCGACATCCAGAAGTATTTTTCGCCCGAACGCATGCCTTCCGGGTCCTTGTAGACCACCTTGCGGTAGTCGTCGACCCACCCGATCGCGCCGAAGCCGAGCGTAACCACCAGCACCGGCCAGATCAGGCGGTTCGACAGGTCGCACCACAGCAGGGTCGAGACGCCGATGGCGATCAGGATCAGCACGCCGCCCATGGTCGGGGTGCCGTGCTTGGCCAGGTGGGTCTGCGGACCGTAGGTGCGCACCGCCTGGCCGACCTTCATCTCGGTCAGCTTGCGGATCACCGCCGGGCCGCACAGCAGGCCGATGGCGATCGCGGTGATGGTCGCGAACACGGCGCGGAAGGTGATGTAGTTAAAAATCCGCATCGGACCGATATAGTCCTGGAAATATTGTGCGAGCCAGAGAAGCATTTAGTGAGAATCCTTGCCAGTGTTTTGTGATTGAACGAGATGTTGGACCACGCGTTCCATCTTCATGAAGCGCGAGCCCTTCACCAACACAGTTGCGTCGGATTTGCTGCCCAGTTGCTTGTCCAGTGCTGCCAATAAATCGTCGAACTGCTCAAAGTGTTGCGCGCCCGCGCCCGTCATGTGGCGCGCCAATGCGCCGGTGACGAGGACGGACTCGATGCCGCGGCTTGCCGCGTAGGCACCGATCTCTTCATGGAACTGCGGTCCCTGCGTGCCGACTTCGCCCATATCGCCCAGCACCAGGATGCGCGGGGCGGCAGCCCCTGCGAGCACGTCGATGGCGGCGCGCACCGAATCCGGGTTGGCGTTATAGGTGTCGTCGATCACGGTGGCGCCGACCGCGGCCTGCTTGCGCTGCAGGCGGCCGCTGACGGGCGCGAATGCTTCCAGGCCGCGCACGATGGCGTCGACCGGAATGCCGGCGGCCAGTGCGCAGGCGCAGGCGGCCAGGGCGTTGCGGACGTTGTGTTCGCCGGCGGCGGAGAGTTTGATCGTGAACGTTTGCGCGTCACTTCCGGCCACTTGCTCTTGAACGTCATTCCCGCGAAGGCGGGAATCCAGGTTTGCTTGCTCGTCAGCGGCGCCAGACTTGGGTCCCCGCCTGCGCGGGGACGACGTAACTGTGAGGTCAGCACCAAAGCTGTTCGGCGTATACGTGGCGCGAACGTCGCAGCCTTCGGACAGGCCGAAGGTCAGCACCTCATGATCGCCAGCCAGCCCACGCCACAAGCCCGTGTACTCATCATCCCCCGGAAACACGGCCACGCCGGTGTCCGGCAAGGCCGCCAGCACCGAGCCGTTCTCGCGCGCCACCGCTTCCACGGTGTGCATGAATTCCTGGTGCTCGCGCTGGGCGTTGTTGACCAGGGCGACGGTGGGCGCCGCGATGGCGGCCAGGCGGGCGATTTCGCCCGGGTGGTTCATGCCCAGTTCGACCACGGCGGCCTTGTGCGCGCCGGTCAGGCGCATCACGGTCAGCGGCACGCCGATCTCGTTGTTCAGGTTGCCCTGGGTGGCCAGGCGCGCTTCCTCGCCGAAGGCGGCGGCCAGGATGGAGGCGATCATTTCCTTGACCGTGGTCTTGCCGTTGCTGCCGGTGACGCCGATGACCGGGATATCGAACTGGCTGCGCCACGCATTGCCGATGCGGCCCAGGGCCGCCAGCGTGTCCGGCACCACCAGGGCCGGCAGCGGGAAGTTTTCCGGGAGCTTCTCGACCACCACCGCCGCCACATTCCTGGCAGCGACCTGGTCGAGGAAGTCGTGGGCGTCGAAGGTTTCGCCGCGCAGCGCGACGAACAGCGCGCCGGCTTGTACCGTGCGGCTGTCGGTCGACACGCCTTCGAAGGCGGCGTCGCGCGTCATGCGCACTTCAGCCATCGAGGCGGTGAGCGCTTTCTTCAATTCTTCGAGCGTGCCGCGCATTTAACTTACTCTCATCATCGTCAACCGCGCGCTCAGGGCCAGCGCGGCGTGGTCGGCATCGGAAAAAGGAATCTTCCGGCCTTTGATTTCCTGGTAGGGCTCGTGCCCCTTCCCGGCCAGCAGGATCACGTCCGGCTTGCCGGCATGCTTCACCGCCGACAGGATGGCGGCGGCGCGATCCTCGATCGCCTGGTGGGTCGAGCCCGGATGGTGCGGGTCCATGCCGGCGACGATCTGCTCGATGATCGCGCGCGGCTCTTCGCTGCGCGGGTTATCGCTGGTCACCAGCACGTGGTCGGCCATCTGGGCGATCGCGCCCATCTGCGGGCGCTTGCCCGGATCGCGGTCGCCGCCGCAGCCGAACACGCACCACAATTGGCCGCCGCGGTCATGCGCCACCTGGCGCAGCGCAGCCAGCGCCTTTTCCAGCGCGTCCGGAGTGTGCGCGTAGTCGATCACGACCAGCGGTGCATCCGCCCCCCCGATCTGCTGCATGCGGCCCGGGGCCGGGGCCAAGCCTTCGATCACGTCCAGCGCGGCGCGCAGCGGCGCGCCCTTGGCCAGCAGCACGCCCAGCACCGCCAGCGCATTGCTGACGTTGAAGTGGCCCACCAGGCGGGTGCGGGCCAGGGCGCTGCCCGCCGGCGTGTCGACGTGGAACTCGGTGCCGGCCGGACGCGAACGCAGCTGCGAGGCGCGCAGCATGCTCACGCCGTCGATTGCCGGCTGCTCGTCTTCGCCGCGCACGGTGTAGCCGGTGACGGCCACCTGCGGGTGGTTGGCGCGCAGGTGGGCCGCGATGCGGCCGCCCGCCGGGTCGTCCAGGTTCAGCACGGCGTGCTTCAGGCCCGGCCATTCGAACAGCTTCAGCTTGGCCGCTTCGTAGCTGGCCATGTCGCCGTGATAGTCGAGGTGGTCGCGGGTCAGGTTGGTGAACACGGCGACGTCGAAATGCATGCCGGCGGTGCGTTCCTCGACCAGGCCGATCGACGACACCTCGATCGCCAGCGCGCGCGCGCCGGCATCGCGCAGGCCGGCCAGGCGGGTCGCCAGCAGCACCGCGTCGGGCGTAGTGTAGCCGGTGGCGTCGAATTCGGCTTCCAAGCGTGCGCGCACCAGGCCGATGCCCAGGGTGCCGATCACGCCCACGCCTTCGTCGACGCCGCCCAGGCGGGCCAGCGCCTGCGCCGTCCACAGTGCGATCGAGGTCTTGCCGTTGGTGCCGGTCACGCCCACGGTGAACATGCCGGCGTCCGGCTGGCCATAGCAAGCATGGGCGATGGCGCCGGCATTCTTCTTCAGTCCGGGCACCGCCAGATGGGGAATGGCGTCCGACTCGGTCCAGGCGAAATCGCGCGCTTCAAAAACCACCGCGGCCGCGCCCTTCTCGAGCGCCGAGCGGATGTAGTTGCGGCCATCGGCGGCGCCCTCGCCCGGATAGGCGAAGAAGACGTCGCCGCGGCCCACGCGGCGGGAGTCGGAAACGAGACGGCCGCCTGGTGCGGCGGCGCGGATCCATCGGCAGATGTCGTTCAGGTTCGCCATCAATTACTCTCCTCGAGTGGATGTTCGGGGATGATGATGTCCGTGACCGTCGAGTCGGGCGACACGTTCGCCGCCCTCAGCGCATTCGCCGCGAGCGTCGCGAAGGTCGGCGCCGCCACCGCGCCGCCGGTGTGGAAAGGCCCGCTCGGGTCGTCGATCATCACCGCGATCACGAAGCGCGGGTTCGACATCGGCACGATGCCGGCGAAATTGCCGACGTAGTGGGTCTGCGAATAGCGGCCATCGACCACCTTCTGCGCGGTGCCGGTCTTGCCGCCCACGCGGTAGCCCGCCACCTGGGCCTGCGACGCCGTGCCTTCCGGGCTCACCACGGATTCCACCATGACGCGCATCTGGCTCGCGGTCTTGGCCGAGACGATCTGCTGGCCGACCGGCTTCTCGGTCACCTTCTGGAAGGACAGCGGAATGATGTCGCCGTCGCGGGCGAAGACCAGCCAGGCGTGGGCCAGCTGCAGCAGCGACATCGAGATGCCCTGGCCGAAGGACATGTTGRCCTTCGCCACCGTGCGCCAGGATTTGTACGGGCGCACGCGGCCGGCGGCGGCGCCCGGGAAGCCGTAGCGCGGCGCCTGGCCGAAGCCGACCTTGGTGAACATCTCCCACATTTCCTCGGCCGACAGCATCTCCGAGATCTTGGTGGTGCCGATGTTCGACGACTTCTGGATGATGGTGCCGACGTCGATCACGCCGTGCGCATGGGTGTCGCGGATGACGTGGCCGCCGGTGAGATAACGACCGTTGCCGGTATCGAAGGTGCTGCGCGGCGTGATCAGGCCCTTGTCCAGCGCCAGCGCGACCGTGAAGGGTTTCAGGGTCGAACCCGGCTCGAAGGTGTCGGTGATGACGCGGTTGCGCAGCTGCTCGCCGGTCAGGTGGGCGCGGTTGTTCGGATCGTAGGTCGGCCAGTTGGCCAGCGCCAGCACCTCGCCGGTGTGCACGTCCAGCACCACGGCGGCGCCGGCCTTGGCGTGGAATTTCTCGACCGCGTTCTTGATGCTGTTGAAGGCGATGTACTGCAGCTTGCTGTCGACCGACAGGGTCAGGTCCTTGCCGTCGTGCGGCTCGCGCGACATGCCGACGTCTTCGACGATGCGGCCGAGGCGGTCCTTGATCACGCGGCGGCTGCCCGGCTGGCCGGCCAGGGACTTCTGCTGCGCCAGCTCCATCGCTTCCTGGCCCACGTCCTCGACGTTGGTGAAGCCGACCATGTGGGCCATCACCTCGCCCTGCGGGTAGTAGCGCTTGTATTCCTTGCGGGTGTCGAGGCCGTCGATGCCGAGCGCCTCGATCTTGGCGACGACGTCCATCTCGACCTGGCGTTTCAGGTAGACGTAGCTGCGCTCGGAATTCAGCTTCTTCTGCAGCTCCGCTTCCGGCATCTCGAGCAGGCGCGCCAGTTCGCGCACCGTTTGCGGCGAGGCCGGATTGGCCTTGTAATCTTCGGTGAACACCGAGACCGACTTCACCGGCAGCGAAGACGCCAGCACCATGCCGTTGCGGTCGAAGATCTTGCCGCGCGTGGCCGGCAGTTCCTGGGTGCGCATGTAGCGGTTGGCGCCCTGCTCCTGCAGGAATTTATTGTCGGCGATCTGGACCCACAGCGCGCGGCCGGCCAGGGCCGCGAAGGCGGAGAACAGCACGAACAGCACGACGCGCGAGCGCCAGTCGGGCAGGCGCACGGCGAGCACCGGGCTCTTCGAGAATGCCACGCCCTTGGAGGCGGCGACGCGGGAATTGGAGCGGGAATTGCCGGCGCTCGACTTCATTTGCCGCCTTCCGTCAGGTACTGCGTGCGCGCCGGGCTCAGGGGCGCCATGTTCAGGTTGACGCGCGCGATCTGCTCGATGCGCTCGTTCTTGCCGAGGGTGGACTGGTCGAGCTGGAGCTGCGACCAGTCGATGTCGAGCTGGCGCTGCTGGGTCGCCAGTTTTTCGATGTCGTTGACGAGGTGGTTGCGCTGGTAGCGGGCGTTCACGACCGACAGCGCGCAGCCGACCAGCACCGTGGTCAGCACGACGTTGATCTTGCCGATCATGCCGGACCTCCCAGCCGCTCGGCCACGCGCAGCACCGCCGAGCGGGCGCGCGGGTTGGCCTCGACCTCGGGGCCGGACGGCTTGGTCTTCTTGACCAGCTTCATCAAGGGCTGAGGCAGATCGACGGCGCGGATCGGCAGCCGGCGGTCCGGCTGCTCGACCTTGGCCTTCGATGCCAGGAACTGCTTCACCATGCGGTCTTCCAGCGAATGGAAGCTGATGACCGACATGCGCGCCGCGGGCGCGAGCAGCTCGTAGGCAGCGTTCAGACCTGCTTCAAGGTCCTCAAGCTCTTGATTGATGAAAATCCGGACAGCCTGAAAGGTGCGGGTTGCCGGATCCTTGCCTTTCTCCCGGGTTTTGACCGCGTTTGCCACGATTGCGGCAAGCTGTCGTGTGCTTGAAATTGGCTCGACTGCCCGGCGAGCAACAATCGCCTTTGCAATCTGAAAAGCAAACCGTTCTTCCCCATAATCCCGAATCACCTTTTCCAGTTGTCTTTCGTCCACCACGGCCAGCCATTCGGCGGCCGAGATGCCCCGTGTCGTATCCATCCGCATGTCCAGGGGACCGTCGTTGCGGAAGCTGAAACCGCGGCTGGCGTCGTCCACCTGGGGCGACGAGATGCCGAGGTCCAGCAGAATGCCGTCGACCCGGGCGATTCCGCGTGCCGCCAGTGCGTCAACCATCGTCGCAAAGCTGTCGTGCACGATCGTGAAACGCGGGTCAATAATCTGTTCGGCGGTGGCGATCGCCTGCAGGTCCTTGTCGAAGGCGATCAGGCGCCCTTGCGGGGCCAGCTTCGACAGGATCAGCCGGCTGTGACCGCCGCGGCCGAACGTGCCATCTATATAAGTACCGGATGCGCGCTCGCCTTCGAGGTTCAGCGCATCGACTGCTTCGTCAAGCAGCACCGTACGATGCTGCAATTCAGGCACCGGAATAGCGTTCATGGCGGTGCCTTAAAAGGAGAAATTGGAAAGGACATCGGGCATGCCGCCGGCGACGGCTACGGCCTCGTCTGCGGCCAGTTTTACGGCGTCCCAGATCTCGAAATGGGTACCCATCCCGAGCATCATGACTTCCTTCTCCAAGCCAACCGCGCTGCGAAGTTCGGGCGAAATGAGCACCCGGCCCGACGCGTCCAACTCGACATCGCAGGCGTTACCCAGGAAAATGCGTTGCCACGCCCTGGCGGACATCGGCCAGGAGGCGATCTGTTCGCGATGTTCTTCCCAAACCGGGCGCGGGAAGAACAACAGGCAACCATGTGGGTGTTTCGTGAGCGTCATACGGCCTTCACACTGCTGCAACAAGGCGTCACGGTGCTTGGACGGTATTGACATCCGCCCCTTCGCATCGAGATTGATCGCTGACGCGCCCTGAAACACGTATTTACCTAGTTTTGAAGAGTTATCAGTTTGTTAGTTTTAGGCGCCGGGAGATTCTGATTTCTCCCACAAAACTGCACTTTTTGCCACCGTTTCCCACTTTAGAGGAAGCGTTGACTGTGGTCAAGCGAATTCACGTTTGGAAAACATCGAAATTGCCAATGAAACCAAGGACTTAGCGAACTTCGCTGAAGCGACCTCAAGTAAAAATATCGAACAAAATTAGGTACTTAGCTAAGTATCTGCATGTGGCGGCTCACGTATACACATGGGTTTTACGTTTGATCAGTCGCAACTTTTTACTGACGGTAGGTCGCACAAGCGTGCTCGCTCCCTATGCGACATGCATGACACAGTACGGTGGGAAATTGCAGATTGATGCAGAGCGGGTTAGGATAAAGACAAGCGGTCACCCAGCCGTTAGCGGGTGATAGTGAGCAAGTACTGACTCGCAGGTTCAGCCTGCGCCGGAGGATGCCGTGAGTATCACATTAGCCCGGACCCGCACCGTCTACGACCTCCACGAGGTCCAGGGTGCGCTCGACCGCAGCCGCGGACGTTCGCCCGAGCTCGAAGCGTTCTACGAACGCATGCTGGAGACGGGCGCCRAACGTTTCGTCACCACCCCCTCTTCCATCGACGCCCTCGACCCGCTGTTCGAGGAATGCCCCAATTTCGACGAAGTGCTGGACGACCTGGCGCGCTACCTGCGCCTGGCCCATGCAGGCGATAAAGGGTTTAACGTCATGCCGATCCTGCTGCTGGGCGGACCGGGCGTCGGCAAGACCCACTTCGCCAAGCGGCTGGCGAAGGTCATGCAGACCGACTGCGAGCTGATCAGCATGAACGCGCTCTCGGCCGGCTTCGTCATCACCGGCAGTTCGGCCAGCTGGCGTGGCGCCAAGTGCGGCAAGGTGGCCGAGCGCCTGGTGCGCGGACAGTTTGCCAATCCCGTGATCGTGCTGGACGAGGTCGAAAAAGCCTCGGGTTCTTCCCAGTCGGATCCGCTGGCCGCTCTCTATCAGTTGCTGGAGCCGGAAACGGCCTGTGCCTTCCGCGACGAATTCATCGACGTCGACATCGACGCTTCCCAGATCTTCTGGGTGCTGACCGCCAATTCCACCGAAGGCATCCCGCATCCGCTGCTGAACCGCATGGCGGTGTATGAGGTGCCGGCGCCGACGCCGGAACAGGCGGCCGGCATTGCCCAGCGCATGTATGCGGGCCTGCTTCGTGAATTGAATCTCGGCGCCTTCGATCCTCGTCTGGGAGATGTGGTGCTGGACAAGCTGGCGGGGGTGTCGCCGCGCGACCTGCGCAAGACCCTGCTGGATGGACTTGGGTATGCGGTGGCGGATGGGCGGGAGCATGTAGTGGCAAGCGATATCCGGCTCAAGCCTACGCCGGGCAAGGGACGGATCGGGTTCTGATGGTGCAAAAGTTATAATTACACTCTTGCAATAACAAAGACGGCCTCCACTTGCCGGACACCCCATCAAGTGGAGTCACCATGTTCGGCACCGGCCATCCCCAGCCTCCTCACCGCAAGGAGGTCGCCATGCAGATCGTCCGGCAGCAACAGAAAAGCTTCGCCGCTACCGAACTGACCGTCGATCCGCCTTCCGGCAAGGTCGCGCCGCCGCCGGACGCGCCGCCGATCCGCTTCAGCGTCTCCTATACCCTGGCCGAATACATGAGCATCCTGCGCGGGCACGTCGGCTTCATCCTTCGCCACATGCCGGCGCAACAAAGGCGGCGCCAGACCTGGATGCCGCTCGCGATCGGGGTAGTGGCCGGCCTGCTTGCCTGGGCCGCCGGACCCGGCTGGATCGGATACGCGTTGGCGGCGGGCAGCGCGCTGGCTTTGCTGTCGCTGCCCTTCACGCTGGACCTCTGGATCGGGCTCATCGCGCCGCCGGTCTTCCTGCTGAAAAAGCGCCGCATGCCGGTCTGCGAATTCCGCATCGACGGCCACGGCATCGAGCGCAGCTCGCGGCTCGGGACGCTGTCGAAGACCTGGAGTGAGGTGAAGATGGTGCGCCGCTACGAGCGCGGCTACCTGCTGATGTTTGCCAAAGGTGGGATGCCGATTCCCTTCCGCTGTCTGGACCAGCAGCAGCAGGAGCAGCTGCGCGCCTATGCCACCGGGCGCGGCATCGCATGAAGGCTTATTTGTCCTGCGCCTGAACCAGCATGCCCTGCCCCGGCTGCTTCGGCACATGAACCCAGCGCCCGTTTACCTGGCGGAAGTCGAGGGTATCGAAGTAATGGGCGATGCCGCCGCGCTCGATCGTGACCTGGGCCGTGTCGGCGTTCATGCGGGCGCTGGCGAAGCGGCTGTGCGGTTCTCCGTTGCTGCTGACGCAGCCGGCGGCGAAGGGACCGCCGCGGTCGGAGACGTCGGGACCGATCACCAGCCGGATGTCGGAAGGAAGATCGGCCAGCGAGGCGATATCGCCCGGCTGCGGCGCAGCCGCCTGCTGGGCGGAGGCCGCCGGGAGGCCGGCGGCAGCGACAATGGCGAAGATGAGCGGCATGATCGTGGTCCGGTAGCGCATTGCATTTCCTTCGGAAGTCATAGCGAACATTCTACCCCTTGTCTTCCAGTTTTTTGTCTTCGCTTTTCGCCTCTTTCATCGCCTCCGGCTCCAGCAGCTCGGCTTCCTTGTTGAAGCGGATGAACAGCCCCCAGCCCGACAGCAGGATGCCGGCCGCGACCAGCACCGAGGCCGCGTGCGGCAGCAGTTCCGGCTCCTCGTGCAGGGCCTTGAAGGTGCCGACCAGACCCTCGATCGACAGCGCCACCACCACCACGACCATGAAGCGCGACAGGTAGCGGCGCACGCGCGTCGGCGCGCTGATGTGGGCGTCGCGGATGACCTCCTCTTCGGCGATGGTCTGCGAGATCTGCAGCGACACCACCGCGATCGCCAGCAGGCCGATCGCCTCGATCGCACTCTCGGCGCCTTCGGCCAGCTCGGCGCCGACGGCTCTCCAGCCCGTCAGCACGGCCAGCACCATCAGCAGCAGGGAGATGGCGACGAACAGCACGGCCATGACCGCGTGGACGGTGGAAAAGAAGGCTTTCAATGCACAGCTCCCATGGGATTGATCTGTTTCGATTGTGCCCGATCCAACGGCGGCGGCTCGCACTGCAGCTCGGCCATGTAGGCGCGATGCTATGATGAAATTATTTCAACTCATCGCTCCCTGTCATGAACCAGCTGCATACCGGCCGTTTCCTGCTCCGTCCTTTCGCCGCAGCGGACGCATCAAGCTTCGCCGAAGCCGTGCGCGAGTCGATGGCCAGCGTCGGCCAGTGGATGAGCTGGGCCCACGCCGGCTACACGAAAGACGAGGCATTGTCCTGGTTCGACTTCTGCGATGCGTCCCGGGCCGCCGGCAGCGCCCACGAATTCGGCATCTTCCTGGAAGACGGCGTGACCCTCGTCGGCGGCGCCGGCCTGAACCAGTTCAACACCCTGCACGGATTCTGCAACCTGGGCTACTGGGTGCGCGCCTCGCAGCAGCGCCAGGGCGCGGCGCTGGCCGCCGTCCAGGTACTGGCGCGCCATGCCTTCGAAGCCTTGAAACTCTCGCGCGTCGAGATCGTCATCGCGGAGGGCAACCTGCCCAGCCTCGCGGTGGCGCGTAAAGCAGGTGCTGTCCACGAATGCCTGGCGCGCAACCGCCTGCAGCTGCATGGCGGGCCGGTCGCAGCGCACGTTTTTTCGCTGGTGCCCGAACAGGATTAATGCTGCGCGGGCTCGGCCCAGCTCTTCGCATGCGCCACCGCCCGCCCCCAGCGCCCCATCAGCTCCTCGCGGCGCGCGGCCGGCATCTGCGGCTCGAAACGGCGTTCGGCCTGCCACTGCGCCGCGATCTCCTCGCGTGAAGACCAGAAGCCGACCGCCAGCCCGGCCAGGCAGGCCGCGCCCAGCGCCGTGGTCTCGGTGACGCGCGGACGGATCACCGGCACGCCCAGCAGGTCGGCCTGGAACTGCATCAGCATGTCGTTGCGGGCCGCGCCGCCGTCGGCGCGCACTTCGTGCACTGCCAGGGCAGCATCCTTCTGCATCGCCGCCAGCAGCTCGGCGCTCTGGTAGGCGATGGCTTCCACCGCGGCGCGCGCGATGTGGGCGGCCGTGGTCCCGCGCGTCATGCCGACGATGGTGCCGCGCGCGTAGGCGTCCCAGTGCGGGGCGCCGAGGCCGACGAAGGCCGGCACCAGCACCACGCCGCCGCTGTCGGGCACGGACAGTGCCAGGGCTTCGACGTCGGCGGACTGCTTGATGATGCCGAGGCCGTCGCGCAGCCACTGCACGGTGGCACCGCCCATGAAGACGCTGCCCTCCAACAGATAATCCGTGCGGCCGCCGACGGTCCAGCCGACCGTCGACAGCAGGCGGTTGTGCGACACCGGCGGTACATCGCCCGCGTGCATCAGCATGAAGCAGCCGGTGCCATAGGTATTCTTGACCATGCCGCGGCGATGGCAGGCCTGGCCGAAGGTCGCGGCCTGCTGATCGCCGGCGATGCCGGCCAGCAGGATCGCGCGGCCGAACCAGGCTTCGTTCGTCAGCCCGACCTGCTCCGAACTGGACACCACTTCCGGCAGCATCGAGGCCGGCACGCCGAACAGGTCAAGCAGTTCCGGATCCCAGCGCAGGCTGTTGATATTGAAGAGCATGGTGCGCGAGGCGTTGCTCACGTCCGTCACGTGGCGTCCGGTCAGCCTGAAGGCGAGCCAGCTGTCGACGGTGCCGAAGGCCAGTTCGCCGCGCTCGGCGCGGGCACGCGCGCCCGGCACGTGGGTCAATAGCCATTGCAGCTTGGTGGCGGAAAAGTAGGCGTCCAGTTCGAGCCCGGTCTTGCGCTGGATGAGGGGGGCGTGACCGGCCGCGCGCAGGGCGTCGCAGAGTTCGGCCGTGCGCCGGTCCTGCCAGACGATGGCGTGGCACAGCGGCTCGCCGGACCGGCGATCCCACACCACCGTGGTTTCCCGCTGGTTGGCGATGCCGATCGCGGCCACCCGGGAGGCGTCGATGCCGCTCTCCTGCAGCACCTCGCGCGCGCAGGCGAGCTGGCTGTGCCAGATGTCGAGCGGGTCATGCTCGACCCAGCCGGGGCGGGGGAAATGCTGGGGATATTCGTGCTGGGCGGTGGCGGCCACCTGTCCCTGGCGGTCGAACAGGATGGCGCGCGAACTGGTGGTGCCCTGGTCGAGGGCGAGGATGTATTCCATCGTCATGACCGAATTATGTGTAAAGCAGGCCGATAGGCCGGATTCTGTGTAGTGGTCTCCCTTGCGGGACGCCCCTATGACAGCCATTCCTCTAGGCGCCGAATTACTCCGGCGCTCAAGCTTCCTACCCGCACGCTCCGCGAGCAACATCAACGCGTGCCTATTTGGAATTGCTCCAGGTGGAGGTTACCGCGTTTCACCGTAACTTAATACGCTCGTCTCTGTGGCCCTATTCCTCGCCTTATACCGGCTTGCGCCGGCTTTCGACGGACGGCCGTTAACCGTCACCCTGCTCTATGGAGTCCGGACCTTCCTCCCGCCAGCACCTTGCGGTGCCGGCCAGCGGCTGTCTGGCCTGCTTCACGGCTAGCATTGTAACCGCTTGGACTCGACAAGGGAAACCCAGATAGCCGCTGCAAGGCCTTAGTTCATTGCCACCTGGTCGATCTTCAATGTGAACAACTCATCGATCAGCTTAGTGATATTCACGCGAATCGCACCTTCGTTGGCAATGCGGAGGCGCTCTGCCCCGGAAAATGCCGCGCCCATCGATGCCGTGTAAGGAAGTGATACACGGCGATTGAGCACTTCCTTACCGGTTGCCCGCTCGACGAGGGAATATGCAACGGTGGCGGTCACGGTCATGCTAAAGCCGGCCATCGGCTGGTCGACGTTTTCCAGATGCGCGATCAACGTGTATTTGCCCGCTTGCTTGCCTGCGGCGAGCAGACCCGCATCGCGCAGCGAAGCCTCGAGGGCCTGTTCGAATTCGCTGTTACCGACATTCGACACCCACATTGGATTGGTTTCCTTGCCACCTGTGACATCACGCACAGCGATATTCGTGCGCAGGGGCGTCGGCGCAATGCGTTGCTGGGCCGATACGTTGGCGGTCATCTGGTCGATGCGCGCAGGCGCGGCACAGCCGCTCAGGAGACCGGCGAGGACGATGGAAACGAGTACCGGAAGCATTTTTTTCATCATTATTTTCCTGTTTTTAAGCGGATTTAGCGGATGACCCAACGATACCTGGACACCTCTTCAAAATGGCGGCTTGCTGGACAGCGTCATATTCACCGCGCAAGCGCGAATAGTCGGCCTCCTGCTGTTTCGTACCGCCAAGCGCGAACAGGGCCGGCCAGAACAGAATCAGGCCAACGCCTGCAATTGCCTTATCGTTGGACGCTGCCGTATCCAGGCGACCGCCGAGCTGTACGACACGTGCCTGGATACGCTGTGTTTCGCTCGCAAGTTGCTCGCAGTCATAGGACTGAAATTGCATGGGCGAGACGTAGGCGGCGGTAATGTCTTTCGATGCGGTCGCGCAGCCGCCCAAAGCAATGCAAACGGACAGCGTATAGACCCCGAGTTTCTTCATTCCGTTCTCCCCTTCTCTAGTTTTGGTTATTTTCTTTTATTAAAAGTTGCTGCCAAAACACTATAGGTAGCAGGTGTTTTTATGTCAACAAATAAAGATTATTTTTGTTAACCCGACTGGCGAATTTGAAAGTTGACGTCGCCATTTCAAAAGCCATTTTTTGCACAGCTGCATAGAATGCTCCGATACCAAACCAACAAGGATGACGCACCATGACCCACCCCTCCCGCAGCGGCGGCCAGATCCTGGTCGATGCACTCCAGATCCACGGCGTGGACACCGCCTTCGGCGTCCCCGGTGAAAGCTACCTCGACGTGCTCGACGCCCTGCACGATTCGAACATCCGCTTCGTGATCAACCGCCAGGAGGGCGGCGCGGCGTTCATGGCCGAGGCCTACGGCAAGCTGACCGGCAAGCCCGGCATCTGCTTCGTCACCCGCGGCCCCGGCGCGACCAATGCCTCGATCGGCGTGCACACGGCCTTCCAGGATTCGACGCCGCTGATCCTCTTCATCGGCCAGGTCGGCACCGACTTCATGGACCGCGAAGCCTTCCAGGAAATCGACTACCGCCGCATGTACGGCCAGATGGCCAAGTGGGTGGCGCAGATCGACCGCGCCGACCGCATCCCCGAATACATCGCGCGCGCCTTCCAGGTCGCGACCAGCGGCCGTCCGGGCCCAGTGGTGCTGGCGCTGCCGGAAGACATGCTGATCGCGCAGGCGGAAGTGGCGGACACCCGCCGCTACCAGCCGGTGCAGGCCTCGCCTGCAGCAAGCCAGATCGACACCCTGCGCGGCATGCTGAAGGAAGCGAAGAAGCCGCTGCTGCTGCTGGGCGGCGGCACCTGGAACGAACAGGCCTGCGCCGACGTGACCAAGTTTGCCGAGGCGAACGGCCTGCCGGTGGCCTGTGCCTTCCGCTTCCAGGACCTGCTCGACAACGAGCACCCGCACTACGTCGGCGACGTCGGCATCGGCATCAATCCGAAGCTGGCCGCGCGCGTGAAGGAGGCCGACGTCCTGATCGCCTTCGGCCCGCGCCTGGGCGAGATGACGACCAGCGGCTATTCGCTGCTGACGTCGCCGGTGCCGAAGCAGCGCCTGGTGCACATCCACCCGGATCCTCAGGAACTGGGCAGCGTCTACCAGGCCGAGCTGATGATCGCGGGCGGCGCGCCGGAAACCGCGCGCATGCTCGCGGCGATGGAGCCGGTGGATTCGTCCGCCTGGCGCCACACGATCGAGGAGGCCAGGGCCGAGCTGCGCGCCTGGCAGCAGCAGCCGGCTATCTTCCAGGATGGCACGCATTCATCCCGCCCTCCGCTCGATCTCTGGCAGCTGGTACAGGACCTGCAGGTGGCCCTGCCCCACGACACCATCATCACCAACGGCGCCGGCAACTACGCGACCTGGGCACACCGTTTCTGGCGCTACGGCGCGATGCGCACCCAGCTGGCCCCGACCAGCGGCGCGATGGGCTATGGCGTGCCGGCCGGCGTCGCGGCGAAGATCGTCGACCCGCAGCGCACCGTGGTCACCTTTGCCGGCGACGGCGAATTCATGATGACCGGCCAGGAACTGGCGACCGCCGTGCAGTACCGCGCCGGCCTGATCCTGATCGTCTTCAACAACAACATGTTCGGCACCATCCGCATGCACCAGGAGCGCGAGTACCCGGGCCGCGTGTCTGGCACTTATCTGGAGAATCCGGACTTCGCGGCGCTGGCCGAGGCCTACGGCGGCCAGGGGGAAGTCGTCTTGAAAACCGCCGACTTCGCGCCGGCTTTACAGCGCGCGGTGGCGTTCACGAACGAGAAGAAGCTGCCGGCGGTGATCGAGCTGCGTTATGACGGCAATCTGATTACGCCGGGGGCGACGCTGGAGACGATTCGGAAGAATGCCGAGGCGGCCAAGAAATAAGGGCCGTTGGCGTTTTAGGGCGCCGAAACGACGTGCTTAGGCTGGCTAAATCCCAGGGTTGTCCAACCCCAACTCCGCCGGCCAGGGCACCGGCGTATCCAGCGCGCTGCGCGGACCCGAAGGATGGGTCAGGAAAGCAGCCACCAGCGCAATGAATACCCAGACGACGATATTGCGCAGCGAGGCTGCGTTACCGCCGGTAACTTCGTCTCCGGAAATAAGCCGCTTGAGGTACCTGGACAGGATCTTCACGATGAGCCCTTGGGGAAGGATTCTTTTATAGACATTCGCAATCTATATGATTCGCCGCCGTTTTTCCAGCAAACGTATTGATATACGAACTGATGAGCGGCATTCTAGCGACAATATAGATGAGGCGTCGCACATCTGGCGTCCGTATTTCGGGTTAGGCGGGCGGCCGGTATGGAAGAGGCTTTGCCGCAACGCTCTGGTAGAATACCGTGATCGTTGACATGCCCGGAATTATCGGGCATATGCATGCAGTTCCCCTCCCCGACTACATCCATGTTTAGTTTCTTCAAAAAGAAAAAGCCTGAAGCCGAGACGCCTGTCCAGGCCGAGTCCACTGCTGCCGAACCGTCCACGGCCGCCGAAGCGCCTGCGGAAGCGCCCGCCCAGCCGGGCTTCCTGCGCCGCCTGTTCGGCGCCAGCGACGACACCTTCGTTCCCGCACCCGAGACCGCGGCCGAGTCCGAGCCGGAAGAGCCTGCCGCGCGCGAGGCCGAGGTTCCCGATCCCGTCGCCACCCAGATTGCCGAGCAGGCCGCCGTCATGTCGAACGGCTACGAAGGCCAGCTCTTCCCCGAGACCGCCGAGCGTCCGGGCAACGAAGCCGAGAAAAAGAAATCCTGGATGGCGCGCCTGAAGGCCGGCCTGTCCAAGACGTCGAGCAACCTGTCCCTGCTGTTCGTCGGCGCGCGCATCGACGAAGACCTGTACGAAGAGCTGGAATCGGCCCTGCTGATGTCGGACGCCGGCATGGACGCCACCCAGTATCTGCTGGACAACCTGCGCCGCAAGGTCAAGGAAGACAAGCTGCTCGACGCCGCCGCCGTCAAGGCCGCGCTGAAGGAGCTGATGGTCGACCTGCTGCGTCCGCTGGAAAAGCCGCTCGAACTCGGCCGCCACGAGCCGCTGGTGATGATGATCGCCGGCGTCAACGGCGCCGGCAAGACCACCACCATCGGCAAGCTGGCCAAGCACATGCAGCGCTTCGAACAGTCGGTGCTGCTGGCCGCCGGCGACACCTTCCGCGCCGCCGCCCGCGAGCAACTGATGGTCTGGGGCCAGCGCAACAACGTCACCGTGATCTCGCAAGCTTCGGGCGACCCGGCCGCGGTCGCCTTCGACGCGGTGCAGTCGGGCCGCGCGCGCGGCGTCGACGTGGTCATGGTCGACACCGCCGGCCGCCTGCCGACCCAGCTGCACCTGATGGAAGAGCTCAAGAAGATCAAGCGCGTGATCGGCAAGGGCATGGAAGACGCTCCGCACGAAGTCCTGCTGGTCATCGACGGCAACACTGGCCAGAACGCGCTGGCCCAGGTGAAGGCCTTCGACGACGCCCTGAACCTGACCGGCCTGGTAATCACCAAGCTGGACGGCACGGCCAAGGGCGGCATCCTGGCCGCCATCGCGCGCACCCGCCCGGTGCCGGTGTACTTCATCGGCGTGGGCGAAAAGCTGGAGGACCTGCAACCCTTCAGCGCCGACGAGTTCGCCGAGGCGCTGCTGGGGTAAGGCCAGATGATCGAATTCCAGTCCGTCTCCAAAAAATATTCCGCCGACGCACTTGCCCTGAACGATGTTTCGTTCAGCATCGGCAAGGGCGAACTGGTCTACCTCGCCGGCCCGTCCGGCGCCGGCAAGTCGACCCTGCTCAAGATGATCGCCGCCGTCGAGCGTCCGACCAGCGGCAGCGTGGTCGTCAACGGCCAGGACATCGGCAAGCTCAAAAAGGCCGGCGTGCCCTTCCTGCGGCGTAACCTGGGCGTGATCTTCCAGCAGCAGCGCCTGCTGAACGACCGCAGCATCCTCGCCAACACGATGCTGCCGCTGATCGTCACCGGCGCATCGACCGCCCAGGCCGAGCAGCGCGCCCGCGCCGCGCTCGACAAGGTCGGCCTGCTCGACCGCGCCAAGGCGATGCCGCTGGAACTGTCCGGCGGCGAGCAGCAGCGCGTGGCGATCGCCCGCGCCATCGTCAACCGTCCGCAGATCATCCTGGCCGACGAGCCAACCGCGAACCTCGACCGCGCCGCGGCCGACCGCGTGATCGACGCCTTGCGCGCCTTCAATGCCGTCGGCGTGACCTGCATGATCTCGACCCACGACGAACAGATCCTGGACACCGCCGCGCGCGTGATCCGCCTCGAACATGGCCAGCTGGTGGGAGGTACGGCATGAACATCTGGTTCCGCCAACACCGCTTCGCCCTCGGCGCCGCTTTTGCCCAGGTGCGCAAGTCGCCGGGCAGCTTCCTGTTCAACGTGCTGGTGGTGTCGCTGGCGCTGACCCTGCCCTTCGCCGGCCTGACCCTGCTCGACAACGTGCGCCCGATGTCGGAACAGCTCTCGGTCGATCCCGAGATCAGCCTGTTCATGAAGACGGACGCCACCCGCGAACAGGCGCAGGCGCTGGCGCCGCAGCTGCAGCGCATCCTGGCCGGCAGCCACGCGAAGATCAGCTTCACGCCGCGCGAGCAGGCGCTGGACAACCTGAAGGCCAAGAGCGGCCTCGCCGACGTCATCGAGACCTTGGGCGACAATCCCCTGCCCGACAGCTACGTGATGAAGCTGCAAGGTTTTACCAGCAGCGCCGACGCTGCCCGCATCGACGGCATCGCCGATCAGCTGCAGGCGCTGCCGGGCGTGGACTCGGTGCAGGTCGACTCGGCCTGGGTGAAGCGCCTGGCCGCCCTGCTGGGCGTGCTGCGCCTGGTGCTGCTGCTGCTGGCGATCACCCTCGGCGTGGTCGTGATCGCGGTGGTGTTCAACACCATCCGCCTGCAGGTACTGACCCAGCGGGACGAGATCGCCGTCTCCAAGCTGCTGGGCGCGACCGACAACTTCATCCACCGCCCCTTCTACTACACGGGCGCCCTGCTCGGCCTGTGCGCCGGCACGGTGGCGCTGGGTGCGGTGGCGCTGGCCCTGCGTCCGCTGAACGCCTCCATCGCCGAGTTCGCCCGCCTGTACGCATCCGAATTCCAGCTCGTGCCCTTGTCGCCGCTGGGTTTGGCAGGCTTGCTTGCCATCAGCGCCGGACTCGGGCTGGTGGGCGCGATGCTGTCGGTGCAGCGGCATCTGGCGCGCCTGAATTAATTATTCTTTCGCTAACTCGGCCGCTGTTCGCCAGAAAAAACCGCGGCCGAGGCGGGGAATACGCCTACAAACGTAAGTGCGCCACTTCACAGACCCCATATCATGTGGGGCCTAACCTGTCTTCTACCAAGTTCAAATCGTAAGAGCGTCACGTTTGACCTCCGTCAACCGTAGCGCTCTCACCTGCTCGACAGTTGAACCAAAGCCACAAAATCAATTCTTTAGAGCAATACTTTAGCAGGACTTAAGGACGTCGTCGGGGATATGGTGGCGGCTAGCACTCACCTCAAGAGAGTGCTAATATTACGTCAGTACTCAACGGAAGTGGCTCAAGAGCACACCGTTCGCATCCCGTAACAAACCGTAAAATTTGCGCCTTCGGGGCGATTTTGCGGTCAAATTGACGATGCAGCACAGATTATTCTACGAGGGAAAATGACTATGTCCGCACAATCCGCATTGGTTCCCGCTGGCACCCGTGCTCTGGGACTGGGTTTCACTGGCAATCTCGGCAACATCGACGCCTATATCTCGGCCGTCAACCGTCTGCCGATGCTGTCCCACGAGGAAGAGGTCTCGCTGGCAAAGAGCTTGCGGGACAAGAATGACCTGGACGCCGCGCAGAAGCTGGTGATGTCGCACCTGCGCCTGGTGGTCTCGATCGCACGCGGCTACCTCGGCTATGGTCTCCCGCACGCCGACCTGATCCAGGAAGGCAATATCGGCCTGATGAAGGCAGTGAAGCGCTTCGACCCGAACCAGGGCGTGCGCCTGGTGTCGTACGCCATGCACTGGATCAAGGCCGAGATGCACGAATACATCCTGAAGAACTGGCGCCTGGTGAAGGTCGCGACGACCAAGGCCCAGCGCAAGCTGTTCTTCAACCTGCGCAGCAACAAAGTGGGCCTGGATGCCATGTCGCCGCAACAGGTGGCCGACATGGCCCAGATGCTGGGTGTCAAGCGCGAAGAAGTGGTCGAGATGGAAACCCGCCTGTCGGGCCGCGACATCGCGCTGGAAGCGCCGACCGACGACGAAGACGACAAGTTCTCGCCGATCGCCTACCTGTCCTCGGACCAGCAGGAGCCGACCAAGGTGCTGGAAGCCAACGACACGGTGCGCCTGCAGTCGGAAGGCCTGGAAACCGCCCTGGGCAAGCTGGACCCGCGTTCGCGCCGCATCGTGGAAGCGCGCTGGCTGGCCAACGACGACGGCTCGGGCGCCACCCTGCACACGCTGGCCGAAGAGTTCGGCGTGTCGGCCGAACGCATCCGCCAGATCGAAACGGCGGCGCTGAAGAAAATGAAAACGGCGCTGGCGGCTTACGTGTAAGCCATCACCGCGGCAAAGAAAAAGGCACCTTCGGGTGCCTTTTCGTTTTGGGCGCCGCGTTAGCGCACACGCCTGCGCATCGCGGCCAGCATTCCCGCACCCAGGCACAACAAACCCAGCGAGGCCGGCTCGGGCACCTGCGCCGGCGGCGGGTCGAACTGGTGGCTGGACACCGTCGCGTGGAGGAAATTCTGGCCGTAGGCTTCGTTGGGATTCGAGAAGCCCATACCGAGGCCGCTGCGGACATAGCCGGGGACCACGCCCACGCCATTCCCGACGATGCCGTTCAGGTAGTCGGTGGCATCGGTCTTCATGGTGCCGGCCACACGATAAGTACCTTTGGTGAGCACCAGGTCGTTCAGTTCAGTCAGGTACCAGATCGCCGTTCCCTGCGCGCTCGGCACGCGGGTGCTGGCATTGTCGACGGTGACGCTGGCCAGCAGCGTGCCCTGCTCGTTCCACAATCCCACCGTGTGGCTGCCGGTGAGGCCGTCGCCTTCGGCATCCATCCAGCCCAGACCGTCGATGATGATGGCGTCGGTGACCGTGAACGCGGTGCCGGACGTGTAATTGGAAGCGCCGTGGCTGGTGGAGTAGGTGGAAGACTTGCTGGCGTCGATCAGCAGGCTTGCCTGGCTGGCGCCGGACAGCAGGGATGCGGCGCAGAACAGGCCGATACTCAGGGTGCGAAGTGTCATGAAACGTCCAATCAAAAGTGATATTTGAAAGACATCATTGAAACAAATCGCACCCCAAAAAGCTTCCCCCCTGGCAAGGGGGATTTCTGCCGTTTCAGCCCAGCTTTTCCTTGAAGAAGGCGACCGTCCTGCCCCATGCCAGCTTGGCCGCCGCCTCGTCGTAGCGCGGCGTGGTGTCGTTGTTGAAGCCGTGCTCGGCGCCGGCGTAGACGAAGTGCTGGTAGTGCACCTTGTTGGCCTGCAGCGCAGCCTCGTAGGCGGGCCAGCCGGCCAGGATGCGCTCGTCCTTGCCGGCGTCGTGGATCATCAGCGGCGCGCGGATGCGGGCGACGTCGGCGGCTTGCGGCTGCGAGCCGTAGAAGGGCACGGCGGCCGCCAGGTCGGGGATCTGGGTGGCCAGGTAATTCGCAATGCCGCCGCCCCAGCAGAAGCCGACCACGCCGACCTTGCCCGTCCCCTGCGGCAGCGTGGCCAGCGCATGCGCGGCGGCGACGAAATCGGCGCGGGTCCTGGCCTGGTCCAGCTTGGGGAACAGGGCCCGGGCCTTGTCCTCGTCGCCGGGATAGCCGCCCAGCGGGGTCAGCGCGTCCGGGGCGTAGGCGATGAAGCCCTCGAGCGCCAGGCGGCGCGCGATGTCTTCGATGTGCGGGTTCAGGCCGCGGTTTTCGTGCACCACCAGGATCGTCGGCAGCTTGCCCTTGACGTTCGCCGGCATCGCCAGGTAGCCGCGCACCGTGCCGTAGCCCTGCGGCGACGGAAACTCCTGGTAGCTGGTCTTGAGGCGGGCGTCGCCGGCGGCCACCAGCGGCGCCGCGAACGAAGGAGACAGCTGCGCCAGCAGGGTGGTGGCGGTCGCGCCGCCCACCGCATAGCGTCCGGCCCGCGCAAGGAAATCGCGGCGCGACAGGCGGCCGTGCACATAGCCGTCGAAAAGCTTCAGTACTTCGGGGTCGAAATCCGCCGCGGTCAAACGCTTCATGTCCTGTCTCCCTTGTTAAAAAAGCCAGTCTAACGCATTGCATTCTCGTATGCCGCCTGCAGCTCGCCGAACACCGAGCGTTGCGGACGCGGTGCGCCGAGGTGCAGGTGCCGCAGTTCTTCCATGAAGGCTTCCCACAGCGCCGGCCCGCCCTGCTCCAGCAACTCCGCGCGTACCGACAGCTCATGGCTGGCAGCCGTGTGCCGCCGGCCCCAGGCCGCCATCTGCGCCAGCAGGGGGAGCAGCTGGATGGCCGGCTCCGTCAGGCTATAGATGCCTTTCTGCCTGTGCTGGGGGTCCGGCCGCCGCGTCAGCAGGCCGGCGGCCACCAGGCGCTTGAGGCGGTCGGCCAGGATGTTCGACGCGATGCCCTCCTCGCTCTGCGCCAGCAGGTCGCCATACGTACGCCGGTTCCCGAACATGAGGTCGCGGATGACGATCAGGCTCCAGCGGTCGCCCAGCTGTTCGAGCGTCAGGTTGATCGGACAGCCCGACCGGCTTGCCTGTGACATCGCCTTCTCCCACACAATCTGCTTGCAATGTGCAAGATGATAAAGTATCTTTTATCCACTTGCATTTCGCAAGTGGTCTCCCACCCTCACTGATGAAAGCGGTCCAACCATGTCGCTCGCCCTCTACGGTCATCCCTTTTCTTCATACACCCAGAAAGTGCTGATCGCACTGTACGAAAATGCCCTGCCCTTCGAGTTCCGCTGCATCGGGCCGGACACGCCGCAGCATGTGGGCGAATGGCTGCGCCGCTGGCCGCTGCGCAAGTTCCCGCTGCTGGTGGACGGCGAGCGCGACGTGGCCGAGACCAGCATCATCATCGAATACCTGCAGCTGGCCCATCCGGGACCGGTGCGCCTGCTGCCGGCCGATGCGATGGCCGCGCTGGACGTCCGCTTCCTCGACCGCTTCTTCGACCTGCACGTGATGTCGCCGGTCCAGCACGCGGTGGGCGGCGCCCTGAGCGGCGATCCGGACAAGCGCCGCGAAGGCCTGGCGCATGCCGCCGAAAAGCTGGAGTGGGCCTATGCCTGGCTCGACCAGCGGCTCGCCGGCCGGACCTGGGCCGCGGGCGACGGGTTCAGCCTGGCCGACTGCGCCGCCGCGCCCTCGCTGTTCTACGCCGACTGGGTTCACCTCATCTCCGCCGACTACCCGGTGCTGCGCGCCTACCGTTCGCGCCTGCTCGGCCGGCCCTCCTTCGCCCGCGCGGTGGAAGAGGCGCGCCCCTACCGTCCCCTGTTCCCGCTGGGCGCGCCGGACCGCGACTGATCGGTGCGCGCGGTGAGAAAGCGCGCATCTTTCCCATATGGCAATACGGTATCGTGTCGGTTTCCCAGCAAGGAGACGCCGTGGCCATATCCGCAAACCTCAGCGGTTCGATCCGCATCGACGGCACGCCCGCCAACGACACCCTGAAGGGCACGCTGTCCGACGAGGACATCCACGGCGGCGCCGGCGACGATGACCTCATCGGCAACGGCGGCAACGACCTGCTCGACGGCGGCGCCGGCGACGACACGCTGGGCGGCGCCGGCGGCGGCGACCGCCTCGACGGCGGCGCGGGCCTCGACACGGCGGTGTATGCGAGCGCGCGGGACGGCTACACGATCGCGCGCAACGAGGCCGGCATGACCGTCACCGACAAGAGCGGCGCCGAAGGCAGCGACACCCTTGCCGGCATCGAGCGCCTGCTGTTCGCCGACGGCGCGCTGGCCTTCGACACCGACGGCGTCGCCGGCCAGGCCTACCAGTTGTACGCGGCCGCCTTCGACCGCATGCCCGACCTGGCGGGCCTGGGCTACTGGCTCGGCGTGATGGACCGCGGCGCTTCGCTGGTGGACGTGGCGACGGCGTTCACGAAGGACACCGAATTCACGAAGATGTACGGCGCCACCCGCAGTGCCGAGGACTTCCTGACCAAGGTCTACGAGCACATGCTGCACCGGGCGCCGGATCCGGCCGGCTACGCTTACTGGCTGCAGGTGCTGAAGAACGGCGCGACCGAAGGCCAGGTGCTGGCCGGCGTCAGCGAGGGCACGGAACTGCACGCCCTGCTGGTCGGCCGGATGCAGGACGGGATCGCCTACCTGCCCTACGGTGCCTGAGCGGCGCCGCCTACTCCTTGTCCTTGCGCCGCAGCAGGGACAGGATCACGAAGGCGAACACCGCGCTGACCACCGCCGTGGTCTCGCGGCCCATCCCGGCCGCCACCCCGATGGCGGCGGTCAGCCACACGCTGGCGGCCGTGGTCAGGCCCTTGATATCGTTCCGTTCGCGCAGCTTGAGGATGGCGCCGGCGCCGAGGAAGCCGATCCCCGCCGTCACGCCCTGCAGCACCCGCGACAGGTCCTCGGTCCGCATGCCGGCCTGCAGCGGAATCAGGATGAACAGCGCCGAGCCGAGCGCCACCAGCATGTGGGTGCGCTGCCCGGCCGAGGCGCCGACCGACTCGCGCTCGTAGCCGAGCAGGCCGCCGAGTCCCACCGCGACGATCAGGCGCACGACCACGCGGGTGATGTCTTCGGCATTGCCGAGGTCCGAGAATTCCTCCTGTATCGTGCGCCAGCTCTGCTCCCACCACATGCGGTCCTCCCCGAGAAATTCCGCACATGATGCCAGCCGGGCCGTTTCGGCGACGCACGCGGATCAGATCTGGGCCTGGCCACCGTCGACGAAGAGTTCGGCGCCATTGACGAAGGAGGCGTCGTCGGATGCAAGGAACACCGCGGCTTTCGCGATCTCGTCCGGCTCGCCGACGCGGCCCAGCGGGATCTGCGAGGCCATGTAGTCGAGCAGGCCTTGCTGCTGCCGGGCGTCGTCGCCGGCCAGTTCGACCAGGCCGGGGGTGCGGGTGGCGCCCGGGCTGATGGTGTTGATGCGGATGGCGCGGTCCTTCAGGTCGAGGATCCAGTTGCGGGCGAAGGCGCGCACCGCGGCCTTGCTGGCGGCGTAGACGCTGAAGGCCGGAGTCCCGGAGCTGCCGGCGGTGGAGCCGGTCATGATCACCGAGGCGCCTTTCGACAGCAGCGGCAGGGCCTTCTGCACGGTGAACAGGGTGCCCTTCACGTTGCGGCCGAAGGTGTCGTCGAACTGCTCTTCGGTGATCTCGCCGATCGGCAGCATCGAGCCGCCGCCGGCATTCGCGAACAGGACGTCGATGCGGCCGTAGCGTTCGCGGATCTCGTCGTACAGCTTGTCGAGATCGCCCAGCCTGCTGGAATCGACGCGCAGGCCCAAGGCGTCGTGGCCGATGGCGTCCACCGCGGCATCCAGTTCGGCCTGGCGGCGGCCGGTGACGATCACTTGCGCGCCTTCGAGGGCGAAGCGCTTGGCGGTGGCCAGGCCGATGCCGCTGGTGGCGCCAGTGATCAGGGCGATTTTGTTGTCGAGTTTGCGGATCATGATGTTCTCCTTTGCTTGATGGGTCGGTTGGGTCAGTCGATGTGAAGCATGGTACCGATGACCGGGACCATTTAAAATAGCAATAATCACAAACCATCTTTGCATATTTGGAGGTATGTAGATGTCGACCCTGCCCGATTTCGAAGGCCTGGCGATGTTCGCCAAGGTGGCCGAGGAGCGTTCCTTCGCCGGCGCCGCACGCGCCCTGAACGTGTCGGTGGCGACCGTGTCGCGCGCCGTCGCCCGGCTGGAAGAGCGGCTCGGCGCGCGCCTGCTGAACCGCACCTCGCGCCAGCTGGCACTGACCGAGTTCGGCAACATGATCGCGGAGAGCGCCCTCAAGGTGGTACGCGAAGCCGAAGCGGCGGAAGCGGCCGCGCGCGAGACGTCGGCGAGGCCGCGTGGGCTGGTGCGGCTGTCGGTGCCGATGTCCTTCGGCCTGCGCTGGGTGGCGCCGCTGATGCCGGCCTTCTTCAGGGAATATCCGGAAGTCTCGGTCGACCTGCACCTGAGCGACGCCCAGGTCGACCTGGTCGGGCAAGGCTTCGACGCCGCCCTGCGCATCGCCGTGCTGGCCGATTCCTCCCTGGTGGCGCGGCGCCTGAGCCCGGTCGCGCCGCTGGTGGTCGCCTCCCCCGCCTACCTGCGGGAGCACGGCACGCCCGAGCATCCCTCGGACCTGGCCCGGCACGCCTGCCTGGGCTATGCCTACCGCGCGCGCAACGACGTCTGGCGCTTCACCAACGCCGCCGGCGAGGAGGTCAGCATCAGGCCCAACGGCCCGCTCAGGGTGACGAATGCCGACGCCCTGATGCCGACCGTGCTGGACGGCCTGGCGATCGCGGAATTCCCGGAATTCATCTGCGCCGACCAGGTGCGCGACGGCCGCCTGGTGCCGATCCTGAAAGACTGGACCCTGCCGCGCGGTGGACTCTATTTCGTCACACCCTCGGCGCGCACGCGGCCGGCCAAGGTCGAGGCGCTGTCCGAGTTTTTCGTGCGCCACCTGGGCAGGCCGGACTGGCGGATCGTGGACTGGTAGCCTGCGTTTTCAGTGCAGCCTGACCGCGGCCACCGTCACCTCGTCTTTCACTTCGATGGCCGCGTCGTCGAAGCCCGGCGGCCCGAACTTGCCGCGGGCATCCCGGCTGAAACCGTAGTTCTCCTTCGGGATGCCGATCAGGTTGCGGTCCAGTTCAGCATTCTCGTTCTCGTCCTGGTAGGCCAGCACGGCCCAGGTCCCCTTCGGCACGCCGGACACCGCGATCACGTTCTCGCCCTCGCGGGCCGGCATCGATGCGGAATAGGCGCACTGCTTGAGGAAGCGTTCCCTGTCGCAGACGGCAACGTTGATCCTGCCCTTGCCGGCAACGACGGCCGAGACGTGGACTTCGACCGTGGCGGCCGATGCGCAGGCGGCGGCGCCCAGCAGCAGGCAGCCGGACAGCAACTGGATGAATCGGGTCATGCGTTTCCTTTCTTGTATGGTAGGCTGGTTCACATGCTGCTCGATGCCTTCATTCTCATCCTTACCGTGGTCCTGATGGAAGTGTTTTCCATCGTGGCGCACAAGTACGTGATGCACGGCTTCGGCTGGGCATGGCACCGCTCGCACCACGAGCCGCGCAGCGGCTGGTTCGAGAAGAACGACCTGTACGCCGTCGTGTTCGCGGGCGTGGCGATCGCCCTCATTTACGCCGGCGCCACCCTGGGCCACCATCCGCTGGAGTGGATCGGTGCCGGCATGACGGCCTATGGCCTGCTCTACTTCGTGGCCCACGACGGCCTGGTGCACCAGCGCTGGCCTTTCCGCTACGTGCCGCGCAGCGGCTACCTGAAGCGCCTCTACCAGGCCCACCGCATGCATCACGCGGTGTCCGGCAAGGACGGCGCGGTGTCCTTCGGCTTCCTGTATGCGCCGCCGGTCGAGGCCCTCAAACGGCGCTTGCATGCGCTGCACCAGGGGCCGCTTCGGCGGCGCCACCCTGACGCTGCCACAGGCCGGCCGGACGCGTCTGCAGCGCATTCGCGCCCGCCAGACGCGAACTGAGGGCCTGCCCGCCGCCCTCCGCCAGCAGGCGCAATTTGGTCGCCTTCGAGGTGCCCGCGCGCTCATCCCAGGCATGCGCGCCGCGGCGCTTCACCACGATGCCGATCTGCCGGTACACCTTGCGCGCGGTGGCGATCGCCCAGGCCGAACGTAGCGGCAGCGCGGCGATGCCGCCGAGGGCCGAGGCGTAATACGGCTCGGCGTGATCGACCAGGCGCGCGGCCAGCTTCGCCAGCGCCGGACGGTGCCGCGGCAGCGCGAGTTCGTCGCGGGGGATGCCGGCTTCGCGCAGCCACTGGGCCGGCAGGTAACAGCGCCCTATCTCCGCATCCTCGACGATGTCGCGGGCGATGTTCGTCAGCTGGAACGCCAGGCCGAGGTCGCAGGCGCGATCCAGTACGCGCGGCTCGCTCACGCCCATGATCGAGGCCATCATCAGGCCGACCACGCCGGCCACGTGGTAGCAGTAGCGCAGGGTGTCGTCGATGCTCTCGTAGCGCGCGCCCTCGACGTCCATCGCGAAGCCGGCCAGGTGGTCGAAGGCGAAGCGCTGTGGAATATGGTGGCGCAATGCCACTTCCTGGAAGGCGGCGAAGGCCGGGTCGCGCATCGTCTCGCCGGCATAGGCGCGGCGGGTCTGTTCGCGCAGGCCTTCCAGCTTGGCGGCTGCATCCGGCTGTTCGCTCGGCGCCGCATTGAAGCCCAGCTCCTGGCCGTCGACCACGTCGTCGCAATGGCGGCACCAGGCGTACAGCATCAGCACGCTGCGCCGGGTGGCCGGGTCGAACAGCCTGGCGGCGGCGGCAAAGCTCTTCGAGCCGACTTCGATGGTCTGCGTGGCATGGTTGAGCAGCCTGTCGTTCACGCGCGCACTCCTTCCTGCATCTCCTTCAGCATCAGGCCGGCCGTGGCCTTGGCCGAACCGATCACCCCCGGCACCCCGGCGCCGGGATGGGTGCCGGCGCCGACCAGGTAAAGGTTCGCCAGCGCGGCATCGCGGTTGTGCGGACGGAACCAGGCGCTCTGGGTCAGCAGGGGCTCGAGCGAGAACGCCGATCCATGATGGGCGTTGAGCTGGTCGCGGAAATCCAGCGGCGTGAAGATGCGGCTGGTGACGAGCTGGCTGCGCAGGCCCGGCATGTAGCGCCGCTCCAGGTAGTCGAAGATGCGCTCGCGGTACTTCGGCCCCTCCACTTCCCAGTCGATCGGCGCATTGCCGAGGTGGGGCACCGGCGCCAGCACGTAGTGGCTGCCGCAGCCCGGCGGCGCCAGCGAGGGATCGGTCACGCAGGGGGCATGCAGGTAGAGCGAGAAATCCTCGGCCAGGGTATCGCCATGGAAGATGTCCTTGATCAGCTCGCGGTAGCGCGGGCCGAAGCACACCGTGTGGTGGCGCAGCTGGCTGTGGTGATGGTCGAGGCCGAAGTACAGCACGAACAGCGAATTGCTGAAGCGCTTCTTGCGCAAGGCCTCACCCTGGGCCTCCCCGCGCGGATGCCCGCCCAGCAGCTTGGCATAGGTGTGGACCACGTCGGCATTCGAGGCCACCGCATCGGCATCGAACCGGCGGCCATCCTCCAGCCGCACGCCGCGCACGCGTCCGGCGCCGGTCTCGATTTGGGCCACCGCCGCGTTCAGTTCGATGCGCCCGCCGATGTCCTCGAACAGGCGCACCAGGCCGCGCACCAGGGCGCCGGTGCCGCCGCGCGGGAACCACACGCCCCACTCGCGTTCCAGCGCGTGGATCAAGGTGTAGATCGAGGACGTGGCGAAGGGATTGCCGCCCACCAGCAGCGAGTGGAAGGAGAAGGCCTGGCGCAGCTGCTCGTCCTGGATGAAGCGCGACACGATGCCGTACACGCTGCGCCAGGCCTGCAGGCGCGCCAGCTGGGGGCCGGCGGCCACCATGTCGCGGAAGGACAGGAAAGGCACGGCGCCCAGCTTCAGGTAGCCTTCCGCGAACACCGCCTTCGAATAGGCCAGGAAGCGCCGGTAGCCCGCCACGTCTTGCGGGTTGCGCGCGTGGATCTGGCGGTCCAGGGCTTCCTGGTCGTTGGCGTAGTCGAAGTGGCTGCCGTCTTCCCAGCACAGGCGGTAGAACGGCGACACCGGCAGCATCTCGACATAGTGTTCCATGCGCTTGCCGGCCAGCGCGAACAGCTCCTCGATGCAGGAGGGGTCGGTGATGACGGTGGGGCCGGCGTCGAAGGTAAACCCCTGGTCTTCGTACACGTAGGCGCGGCCGCCCGGCTTGTCGCGCTTTTCCAGTAGCGTGGTCTGGATGCCGCGCGCCTGCAGGCGGATGGCCAGGGCCAGGCCGCCGAAGCCGGCGCCGATGACCACCGCGCGGCGCGGTTCGATATTCCGTGCGTTCATTCTGCTCTTCCGATCTGGTGAGGGTAGATCTTGCAGGCCGCAACGAAAGCCTGCTTCAGCGGCACCGGCGGCTTGCCGGACAGGAGACGCGCCTTGTCCTGCAAACTCAGGCGGCCGGCATAGAAATGCTCGATCAGGGAGGCCGGCAGGCGGTAGAAGCGCTGCATCACGCGCCAGCGGTGGTCCGGGCTGCCGGCCAAAAACAGCATGCGGTTGAGCAGCCGGAAGAAGCGCTGGCGCCGCCATTCCGTCTGCGCTTCGTCGCGGATCGCGGCGAACAGGGCCGCCGCGCACAGGTCGCCCAGGCCGGCGATGCGCTCGCTGAGCCGCACCGCATGCGGCAGCGAGTAGCCGGTGGTCGAGTGGAACAGTCCGGCGCGCAGGCCCACGCTGGGCTGGCCGGCCAGGTCGTCCCAATAGGCGTCGAAGTCGCCCGCCAGCACGATCGGCAGCCTGCCCTCTTCCTCGCGCAGCAGTTGCGCGATCCGCCAGCCGCGCGCCCGCGCATAGGCGCCGATGTTGGCGCGCAAGCGTTCGGGTTCCCAGGCGGCGCTGTCGACGTAATGCGTGTCCTCGATCAGCAGGCGCTGCGCATCGAAGGGCAGCACGTAGACGAAGCGGTAGCCACCCTGTTGTCCCACGCTCGCATCCATGATGATGGGCGCGGTCAATCCATGCGGTTCTTCCAGGCGCACTTCCTGGCCGAGGAAGGTCTGCCAGCCCAGCGCGAGGCGCGGGCTGCCGCGCATGCCGCGGCCGTCGATGACAGCGCGCGCTTCCAGCACCTCGCCGTCCTCCAGCCTGACCCGGCTCGGGCCGACACTGGCAATGCGCACGCCCAGGCGCAGGCCTGGGCCGAGGGCCGGCTCGATCGTGCGGGCGAAATCCTCGGAGGCGATACTGGCGTAGCCGCCTTCGAGCGTGCGGCTGAATTCCGGGAACACGACCTCGTGGCGCGGCCAGCGGCGCGAGACCAGCGGCGCGATCCAGGCCTGTTGCGCGGCGTCGAGGTCGCCGTCATGGAAAGACCAGGTGTGGTTGCCGCCCAGGCGTTCGCCCTGCTCCAGCAGCAGGATGCGCAGTTCCGGCCTGTGCCGGGCCAGGCGCCAGGCGATCAGGCCGTTGGCCAGGCCGCCGCCGGCCAGGATCAGGTCCCAAGGCGCGGCGTTCATGCCGGGGCGCCCGCCCGCGCCATCCTGTCCTCGCTGCGGCGCAGGCGCACGGCCGCCTCGACGATGTCGGCGGCGCGCGACGTACCGCCGGCGCGGGCCAGGCTGACCCTTTGCTCGTCGAGGCGGACGCCGAACTGCGGCTCCTCGAACAGGCGCCGCAGCTGGCGGGCGATGGTGGCGGCGCCGGCCAGGCGCGCCGATGCGTGCAGGCCGATCCCGGCGTGTAGGATGCGGGCGGCGGTGCCCGGCTGGTCGAAGGTCACCGGCATTGCCAGCAGTGGGGTGCGCGCCTCGACCGCATCCATCACGGTATTGATGCCGGCATGCGAGACCACCGCGTCGGCGCGCGCCAGCGCTTCCCGCTGCGGCGCGAAGGCACAGACCGCGGTGGCGCCGGCGCGCAGCAGCGCTGCTTCCCTGGCCGCATCGAGGCCGCCGCAATGCGCGACCAGCAGCTGGGCGTCGAGCCGGCGGCACGCCCTGGCGACGCGTTTGAAGATGCCGAATCGATGGCCCTGCAGGGTACCGAGGGAAGCGAACACGAAGGGCCGGCCGCTGTCCAGTTCCGGCAAGGGCGTCGGCGCCGCGGCGCCGGCGTCGCCGGGCGCGCGCAGCGGCCCCACATGGTGGAAATGCGGCGGCAGCGCGCGGCGCGGGAAATCGAAGGCTTCGGTGGTCTGGCTGATCTGCGCCAGCGGCGACAGGCACTCATGCAGGCCATCGCGCGCGGCGATGCCCAGCCGGCGCGACTCGGCCTTGATGACTTTCCGGTGCGGCCCCATCATCCAGTCGTAGACGCGGGTGCTGCCTTCCACCACCTGATGCCCGCGTTCGCTGTAGTCATACGCGAACGGCATCACCGCCAGCGGAATGCCGGGTTCGCGGTTGACCGGCATGGCGCAGGCCACCGAGACGAAAGGCAGGCCGAGCGCTTCGGCCACCATGCCGCCGGCCGCCTCCATCTGGTCGGCGATCACGACGTCGATCTGCAGCGCGTCCAGCGCGGCGGGCAATTCGCGACACAGCATTTGCGTACCGCGCCCCATGTCGAGGATCACCTGGCGCAAGCCCAGCGGACCGCCTGGACTGGCGGCGCGCCGCAAGGAGGCCGCCAGCGAACCGGGTGGATGGGTGACGTGGCCGAGCGAGTGGAAGCCGAGGCGGCGGTTCTTCAGGTAGATGGCCGCGTCCGGCCGCTGCAGGAAAGTCACGCGGTGGCCGCGCCCGACCAGTTCGAGGCCGAGCGCCGCCAGCGCGCTGAAGTGGCTGTAGAACGCCGGTGCGACCACGCCGAAGTGGGCCATGCGCCTTCCCGTCCGCGCTCAGTGGCGCGCCAGGCTCGTCCTGGCGCCGGCCGCATGCGGGTGCGTGCCGGTACCGGGGAAGCGGACGCCTTCGTGGGTCTGCGCGAACAGGCCGGCGACGAAGCGGCGGGTATGGCCCTGCTCGCCCAGCGCCGCGCTCAGGTGGCGCTCGGCGTCGAACAGGTGGCCGTTCAGGCGGCGCCGCGCTTCCTCCTTGCCCAGGGTGTTGATGAGGGTGGCCTTGCCGATGTCCTGGCCGACGTCCTTGCCGGTGACGGCGCTGTCGTTGCCGGGGCCGTCCTGGAAATCGTCGCGGATCTGGAAGGCATGGCCGGCCGCCAGCGCGAAGGCGCGCAGCGAGGCCGCCACGCAGTCGTCGGTCTCGGCGATGATGGCGGCCATGTCGACCGCCACGCCCAGCAGCACGCCGGTCTTGAGCTCATAGGTAGCGGCGATGTCGGCCGCGGTGTGCCGGCGGCCGCGCAGGTCGAGGAACTGGCCCTTCACCAGGCCCTGGTCGCCGATCGTCTCCGACAGCCTGGCGACCAGGCGGGCGCGGATCGCGGCCGGGATCTCGCGCGCCGAGGCGACGATGCCGAAGGCGCGGCTGAGCAGGCCGATGGCGGCCAGGATGGCGACGTCTTCGCCGAACTGCACGTGGATGGTGGGCCTGCCGCGGCGGAGCATGGCATTGTCCATGCACGGCATGTCGTCGAGGATCAGCGAGGCCGCGTGCACCATCTCGACCGCGCAGGCGACGTCGACCAGGGCCTTCGACTCGCAGCCGAGGTCGTGCGCGACCAGCAGCAGCAGCAGCGGCCGCATGCGCTTGCCGGCGCCGAGCGCGCCGGCGCGCATCGCCTGCGTGAGCAGGTCGGCCTGGTCCGGGCTCTGCGCCAGGTGGTGGCCGATGCGTTCTTCCAGCTGCCGGCGCAGCAGCGCGAGTTCGTCAGGCGAGACCCCGTCCAGTTCTTTCATGCCGAGCCCGCCGAACCGCCGTGCCTGTGTCTTCATTCGCACCCCTGCCAGATTTGATGAAATTGAGTTTCATGATACCGGAAACATATTAAAAAATAGCCAACTGAATCCAAGCGTGCGCGACCTCCGCGCAACACGACAGTGCCCTGCCCAGGCTGGCAACTTTGCTATGATTGGCTTTCCGCAAATAACCGGAAGGTCCCGATGAAGTGGCTGAAGTGGCCGACGTATCTCGCTCCGCTCGTTCTCCTTGGCCTGGCAGGCTGCGCCGGCGCGCCGCTCAAGGACGGCACCTATCCGCTACAGCCACACCAGCGCGTGGCCCTGTCCGGCGACACCACCCTCACCTATGACAGCTTCAGCGACAGCCGCTGCCCGGCCAACGCGCGCTGCATCTGGGCCGGCCGGCTGAGCTTCCAGTTCGTGCTGGAAGGCCCGGACGGCCGCGAAGAATTCTCCCTCGGTCCGGACCAGCCGAGCACCACGCCGAAATCGCTTCACGGCGCACGCGTGGCGCTCGATCCGGCCAGCATCCCGCCCGCGCGCAACGCCGCCGCGACGCGCCCGGGCTACGTCATCCCCGTCACGCTCAAGGTAAGCACGCCATGACCACTTCCGCGAAAGCGCTCGCTAGCGCACTGATCCTGTCCATCATCCTCGCGCCGCCGCTGGCGCTGGCCAAGACGCCGGTCGCCACCGGCACCGGGGGCGCGGTCGCCACCATCAGCGAAAAGGCCTCGGCATCGGCGCTCGCCATCCTGAACAAGGGCGGCAACGCGATCGACGCCGCCGTCGCCGCCGCCGCCACGCTGGGCGTGACCGACCCGTTCAGCTGCGGCATCGGCGGCGGCGGCTTCATGGTCATCTACCTGGCCAAGGACAAGCGCGTGATCACCCTCGACCACCGCGAGACCGCGCCCGCCTCCTTCGGCCCGGGCGTGTTCCAGGAAAACGGCAAGCCTGTCGATTTCGAGACGGCGGTCGCCAGCGGCGCCGCGGTCGGCGTGCCGGGCACCGTGCGCGGCTGGCACGAAGCCCTGCAGCGCTACGGCACCATGTCCTTCAAACAGGTGCTGGCGCCGGCCATCGACGTGGCCACCAGGGGCTTTCCCGTCAATGAAACTTTTCATAAATTGACGGCCGAAAATGAAAGAAAATTTCAGCTATTCACGACCACCAGCCGGCTCTACCTGAGGGACGGCAAGGCGGTGCCCACCGGCACCATCCTGAAGAATCCGGACATGGCCAAGGCCTACCGCGAGATCGCCGCGCGCGGCTACAAGGCCTTCTACGAGGGGCCGATGGCGAAGGCGATCGTCGACGCCGTGAACCGCCCGCCGCTGGCCAAGGGCGCCTCCGTACGTCCCGGCACGATGTCGCTGGCCGACCTGGCCAACTACGAGGCGCGCATCCGCCAGCCGATACGCTCGACCTATCGCGGCTACGACGTCTACGGCATGCCGCCGCCCAGCAGCGGCGGGGTCGCGGTGGCCGAGGCCCTCAACATCCTCGAAGGCTACGACCTGAAGGGCATGCCGCGTCCGAACGTCGAGCACCTGTACCTGGAAGCCAGCCGCCTGGTCTTCGCCGACCGCAACGCCTACCTGGCCGACCCGGAATACGTCGACGCCCCGATCGAGGGCATGCTGGCCAAGCAGTTCGCGGCCCAGCGCCGCTCGCTGATCCGTCCCGACAAGGCGGCCGGCGTGGTCCCGGCCGGCGACGCCTTCCTGTACGAGAACGACCAGAGCTTCCCGCTGCGCCCGCAGCAGAAGCTGATCCAGGAAGGCACGCACACGACCCACCTGACGGTGTCGGACAAGGAGGGCAATGTGGTCGCCTACACCTTCACCATCGAATCCTGGGGCGGCAGCGGCATCGTGGTGCCGGGCTACGGCTTCCTGCTGAATAACGAGATGACGGACTTCGATTTCACCGGTCCGGCGCCGAACATCCCGGAAGCCGGCAAGCGCCCGCGCAGCAGCATGGCGCCGACCATCGTCATGAAGGACGGCAAACCGGCCTTCACCATCGGCAGCCCGGGCGGCGCGACCATCATCACCACCGTGCTGCAGACCATGGTCAACCACATCGACCTCGGCATGCCGATGGACCAGGCGATCGACGCGCCGCGCCTGTCGCAGCGCAACGCCAGGGAGACCTCGGTGGAGCCGGGCTTCATCGGCACGCCGCAGGCGAAGGCGCTGGAAAGCTTCGGCCACAAATGGGAAACCAGCCCGCCACCGGAAGAGATCGGCGCGGCGAATGCGATCGTGTTCAATCCGGATGGGACCGTGACGGCGGTGAGCGAAGGCCACCGGCATGGGGTCGGTACGGCGCTGGTGCAGAAGCGCGGGCACTGAAAGGAAAATACATGACAAGCAAACAGGGATGGACGATCGCGCTCGCGCTGTGCGCCGCGTCCGCATCGGCTACCGAAGCCCCCATCCAGAACGTGACCCTGTATCCCGGCAGCGCGACGGTCGAACGCGCCGTCGAGGTGGCGCCGGGCATGACCCAGGTCGAGATCACCGGCCTGCTGGCCAACTTCGATACCGGCACCATGCGCCTGCAGGCCAGTCCCGGCATCCAGGTCGGCCAGGTGCTCACCCGCGACCGCTCCAGCGCCGACAGCCCCAGCCCGCGCCAGGCCGACCTCGAGGCGAAGATCCTGGCCCTGCAGGACCAGATCGCCGCCATTGACGTCGATACCAAGGCATCGCAGACGGCCCAGAACTATCTCGAGCACCTGGGCGGCGGCGGCGAAGGGACGGCCCGCGCGCCGGCCGATCCGAAGACCCTGATGGCCACCGTCGACGCCATCCGCAGGGGCAGCGGCGACGCGCTCGAGCGCGTGCGCAGCGGCGAGATCAAAAAACGCACCCTGGCCAGGCAGCTCGACGCCCTCAAGCGCGAACTCGGCACGGTCCAGGCCGGCACGCGCGCCGGCCGCACCATCACGGTCCACCTGGCGGCCCGGCAGGCGGGCAAGCTGCTGCTGTCCTACCAGGTGAACCGCGCGGGCTGGAAGCCGGCCTACCGCGCCTCGCTGGATTCGAACGCGTCCACGGTCGAGCTGGAGCGGATGGCGACGATCTCGCAGAAGACCGGCGAAGACTGGAGCAAGGTCAAGTTGCGCCTGTCGACCGGGCAGCCGAACCTGTCGGTGCAGGCGCCGAACCCCTCTTCCTGGCTGCTGACTTACCAGCCGCCGGCGCAGCAGGCAGCCGTGTTCTACAGGGCGCCGCCGCCGCCCGCACCGGCGCCGATGGCGCTGGCGCGGGCAAGCGCCGCGGAAGCCGACGATTACGTTGCGCCGGTACTGGAAACCCAGGGCAGCTTCAGCACCGAGTACGAAGTGCCGGCACGGGTCGACCTGGCCGCCGACGGCCGCGAGATCTCGGTGGGCCTGACGAAACAGTCCCTGCAGGTCAGGCAGCGCGTGATGGTGGCGCCGCGCGGCAGCACGACCGCGGTGGTGAGCGCCGAGGCGGCAAGGCCGGACGGTGTGTGGCTGGCCGGCCAGGTACAGCTGCAGCGCGACGGTTCCTACGTCGGCGTGACGCGCTGGGATCCGCAGTCCGGCGAGCGCTTCCAGTTCGGCTTCGGCCCCGATCCGCTGGTGCGGGTCGCGGTCGAGAACCGCAACGAGAAGTCGGGCCAGGCCGGCTTCTTCAAGCGCGACAACCAGCGGCGCATCGACGACAGCTTCACGGTGACGAGCTTCCACCGCCAGCCCATCGACATCCTGGTGCTCGAAGCGACGCCGGTCAGCGAGTCGGACAAGGTGACCGTGAAGGTCGCGCTGAATCCCGAGCCGAGCATCAGGGAGTGGGAGCACCGGCGCGGCCTGGTCGGCTGGGAAAAGACCCTGAAGCCGAACGAGACCGCGCGCTTCGACGTCGACTACGTCATCGACTATCCGCAGGAAGGCTACGTGCAGGGCTTGCGCTAGCCCCGCCGCTTCAGCCGATCCGGCCCGCCGGGAAGGCCGGCGGCGCGGACAACATCATGCGCCAGCCGCGGCGCAGCTGCCAGGCGCCGGCGGTCTTGCGGAGCTGCTGGCTGAACGCGGCCTGGCCCGCGCCCATCGCACCCCGTTTCAGTTCACATGATTAACGCGCACACAGCCAAAAAAGACGGCTCCACGAAGGAGCCGTAAAAGAACCCGGACGCCAAGCCGTCCGGGCCGGGATCGCGCAGACGGAGACAAAATCCGCGCGGGGAACTACTGGAAACGTGTTGCGATTACAGGTGCGGCGTCATCAGCGGCATCAGGTCGTCGAAGGTGCGGCCGCTACCGTTCTCGCCGATCGCGTGCATCTTCCACTCGCCGTTGTGGCGATACAGCTTGGCCATGATCTGGGCCGTGTGCGAGCCCTGCACCGACAGGTCGTAACGCGCGATTTCCTTGCCGCTGTTGGTGTCGAAGATGCGGCAGAACGCGTTCTCGACGGTCGAGAAGTTCTGGCCGGTGAAGCTGTTCACCGTGAACATCAGCGACTTCACCTGCGGCGGTACGCTGCGCAGGTCGACGATGATCTGCTCGTCGTCGCCGTCGCCGGCGCCGGTGCGGTTGTCGCCGGTGTGGACGATGCTGCCGTCACGGCTCTTGAGCTGGCGGAACCAGACCACGTCGACCGGGTGGTTGTTCTCGTCGAACATCACGACCGAGGCGTCGAGGTCGATCGCCTCGCCCTTGCCGCCGCCGAAGCCGAAGAAGCCCTTGCTCTTGGCGACGTCCCAGCCCAGGCCCATCGTCACGCGCGACAGCGCGCCGCCGGCTTCCTTCTCCAGCGAGATCTTCTGCCCTTTTTGCAGGTTGACTGCCATGTCGATACTCCTTTTGTTGAGTGAGTGAGTCCGCTCAGCGCGCCGGTGCCTGCATCCAGGCCTTGAAGGCGGCGCGGTTGCGCGAACAGACGTAAATCTTGCCGCGACCGGAGAAGCGCAGGACGATGCCTTCGCCGCTGGTCTGGCTGTTGATCAGGTTGCCCAGGAAGCCGCCACTGGTACCGGTCGTGATCGAGACTTCGTAGCGCAGGGTGGAATCCCAGGCGACGACGTGCGAGTTGTCGATGATCGCGTCCTTGCCCGGTTCGACCTCCAGCATGCTCATCGAACCGAAGCCCGACACCACCACCTGGCCGCTGCCCTGCGTCTCGGTGACGAAGAAGCCGCCGCTGCCCGCGAACAGGGCGTTGCCCAGGCTCTGGGTGCGCACCTTCAGGTCCACGCCCGAGCTGGCGGCGACGAAGGCGCCGTCGCTGATGATGTACTGGCCGCCCGGGCCGCAGTCGACGATCTGCATCGCGCCCGGCAGGGTCGGCGACAGCAGGCAATCGCCGTCGCCGCGCGCCGCTTCGATGTGCTGCTGGAAGAAGGACTCGCCGTTGGCGAAGGTGCGCATCAGCGCGCTGCCCAGGCCACCGCGCATCTTGCCCTTGAGGTCGAGCGTCGATTCCATCATCACCATCGCGTCGGATTCGCAGTAGATGGTTTCGCCCTGGCGCATGGACACGTGCAGGAAGGGATCGACGTCACCGGTAACAGTAAATTTTGGCATGCTTGGCTTCCTTTTATTGTGGGTGATGACCGCCCCGCCCGCGGACTCGGGAGGGCGGCGGTACTGCGTGCTTAGACAGCCACGCCGTAGTTCTTGGCGAGGGGGCCGAGGCCGCCGTTGAAGCCCTGGCCGACCGCGCGGAACTTCCAGTCCGCGCCGTTACGATACACCTCGCCGAAAATCATGGCCGTCTCGGTCGAGCTGTCCTCGGACAGGTCGTAGCGGGCGATCTCGCTGTTGTTGCCTGCATTGACGCAGCGGACGAAGGCCTTGCCGACCATGCCGAAGTTCTGGCGGCGCGCTTCGCCGTCGTGGATGGTCACGGCCACCACAACCCGATCGACGTCGGCCGGCACCCTGGACAGGTCGATGGTGACGGATTCGTCGTCGCCTTCGCCTTCGCCGGTGCGGTTGTCGCCGGAGTGCACGACCGAGCCGTCGGCCGACTTCAGGTTGTTGTAGAAGATGAAGTCGGCATCCGAGCGCACCTTGCCCGACTGGTTCAGCAGGAACACGACGCCATCCAGGTCGAACGCGGCGCCATCGGTGGCGCGCGTGTCCCAGCCCAGGCCGACCTTCATGCTGACCAGGCCCGGCGCTTCTTTCGACAGGTTGACGTTACCGCCTTTTTGCAGACTGATTGCCATGTTGACTCTCCTTGTAGGGTGGGCTCCCGGAGCCCACCATCGTTGTTGAACACCCTTGGTACTTCATGCCGCGAACTGGTGTTCTGCCGTTCGCCGCACGTTCTTTGCGGGCTGTGTTACTTCACTTCAGCCAATTCCTTGYGGCCCACGCCCATCGCTTCCATACGCTTGCGGTAGCGGATCGAGCTCCACACCGAGGCGCCGATGAAGGCCACGCCAGCCAGGCCGGTCACCAGTTCGGGCACATGGAACTTCATGCTTGCCAGCATGATCAGCGCCAGGATGCCGATCGCGTAGTGGGCGCCGTGCTCCAGGAAGACGAACTGGTCGAGCGTGCCCTTGTCCACCAGGTAGACGGTCAGCGAACGCACGAACATCGCACCGATCGCCAGGCCCAGCATGATGATCACGACGTCGTTGGTGATCGCGAAGGCGCCGATCACGCCGTCGAAGCTGAACGATGCATCCAGCACTTCCAGGTACAGGAAGCCCCCGATACCGCCGCGCTTGACCATGTCGCCGACCTCGCCGCCGCCCTCTTCCGACTTCTCCAGCAGGTTGCTGAGCACGTCGACGCCGACGTAGATCAGGATGCCCCACAGGCCCGACTCCAGCACCACCAGCTTCTGGCCTTCCGCCACGAAGGACAGGCTGGCCATCAGGGCGCCGATCGCCACCATCACCGAGATCGAGGACACCTTGCCGAGCGCGCCGAGTTTCTCTTCGAAGTGGCCCAGCCAGTGGTGTTCCTTCTCGTCGTCGAACAGGAAGTTCAGGAAGACCAGCAGCAGGAACATGCCGCCGAAGGCCGCCACTTCCGCGTGGTGGTTGGTCAGGTGCATCGAGTACTCTTTCGGGTTCTCCAGCGCCATCGTCCACACATCGGCCATGCCGAGGTCGGCCGCCACCGCCACGATCACCAGCGGGAACAGCAGGCGCATGCCGAACACGGCGATGATGATGCCGACGCCCAGGAACAGCTTCTTCCAGAACTCGTCCCAGGTCTTCAGGACGGACGCATTCACCACTGCGTTGTCGAAGGACAGCGAGACTTCCATCACGGCCAGGATCGCGGCGATACCCACCGCGGTCAGCGCCGTCGGCCAGCCGCCATGCGTGTAGCCCCACCATCCGGACGCCGCCAGACAAAGCGCGGTGACAATGAATGACACCCTGAAATGCTTCATGTTGTTCTACCCCTTGGCTTGTATTGTTGTTGACAAGGCGCAGTGTAGAGGGGTGCAACAAAAGGAAAAAGCGAAGATAATGGGAGAATTACTTCGATAAAACCTGAGCACAGGGGCCCATCCATGAAAAACGACCTGAATTTCCGCCACCTGTACTACTTCTGGGTGGTCGCCAAGGAAGGCGGCATCACGCGCGCCGCCGAGCGCCTCGGCCTGGCGGTGCAGACCGTCAGTTCGCAGCTGACCCTGCTGGAGCAATCGATGGGCAAGGCCTTGTTCTCGCAGCAGGGCCGGCGCCTGGTGCTGACCGAGGCCGGCCGCGTGGCGATGAATTATGCGGACCAGATCTTCCTGCTCGGCACCCAGATGCAGGAAGCCGTGAACGAAGCCGACAGTGGCCGCATCCGCCTGTCGGTCGGCATCTCGGATTCGCTGCCCAAGCTGTCCGCCTACCGCATGCTGGAAAGCGCGATGCGCATCGACAAGAAGGTGCGCGTGGTCTGCTACGAAGACCAGTTCGAGGCCCTGCTGGCCAAACTCGCCCTGCACAAGCTGGACGTGGTGCTGACCGACCGCGAAGTGCAGCCGGGCAGCGCATTGAAGGTGTTCAGCCACCAGCTGTTCGAGAGCGAGATGCTGGTGGTGGGCACGCCGGAGCTGGCCGCCAGGTATGGCAAGGATTTCCCGGGGAATCTGAATGGCGCGCCCTTCCTGCTGCCGACGCGTAATAATGCCCTGCGCAGCAAGATCGACGAATGGCTGCTGCAGGTCAATGTGAAACCGGATGTGGTCGGCGAGTTCGAGGACAACGCCCTGCTCAACACCTTCGGACGGCGCGGCCTGGGCCTGTTCTTCGCGCCGGCGGCGCTGGCGGCCGAGATCGAAGAACAGTTCGGCGCGGTGCATGTGGGCGCCGTGCCCGGCGTGCGCGAGCAGTTCTATGTGATTTCGAACGAACGCAAGATCAAGCATCCGGCGGTCGAGGCCATTCTGGCCGCCGCGCAAAAAGCCTTGCCGGCCGCCGCCTGAATCCGGAACTGGGCTGTACAATGCATCGGCTTGCTTCTTGATCAACTTACATTTGTATGGAAAATATTTTATTGGTCGTTCTGGCGTTGCTGCTGGTGGCGCTGAACGGCTTCTTCGTGGCGGCCGAGTTCGGCATCGTCACTCTCCGCAAGACCCGCGTGCGGGCGATCGCGAAAAACGGCGGCCTGCAAGGCCGCATCCTCTACAAGGTCCATAGCCAGCTCGACGCCTACCTGTCGGCCTGCCAGCTCGGCATCACCCTCGCTTCGCTGGGCCTGGGCTGGGTCGGCGAACCCGCTTTTGCCCGCCTGCTGGAACCGGCCTTCGCCATCCTCGGCGTCACCAGCCCGCAAGTGATCCACGGCGTCTCCTTCGTGATCGCCTTCGGCGTGATCTCCTTCCTGCACATCGTGGTCGGCGAGCTGGCGCCGAAGTCGCTGGCGATCCGCCTTCCGGAAGCGGTCGGCCTGTGGAGCGCGATCCCGCTGTACGGCTTCTACTGGGCGATGTACCCGGCGATCTGGGTGCTCAACGCCAGCGCCAACATGGTGCTGCGCGTCGCCGGCCTGTCCGGCGCCGGCAGCCACGAGACGCATTATTCGAACGACGAATTGAAGATGATCCTGCGTACCAACACCAGTACGACGGGAGAAAAGGAAAAGTTCACCCACGACGAACGCCACATCCTGGCGCAGTCGCTGGAATTCGGCGAGCACTCGGTGTCCGACCTGATGCGCCCGATTAACGAGGTCAGCGCCCTCTACGCCAGCCGCTCGCTCGAACAGAACCTCGACACGATGCGCCGCAACCGCTTCTCGCGCTACCCCTGGTTCGACAAGGACGGCGAGGAAGTGCTGGGCGTGATCCACCTGAAGGACCTGTTCTTCGCCGAGCAGGCCGGCAAGGACGTCACCGACCTGACGGAGTACCTGCGCCCCGTCGAGACCTTCTCGGCGCGCACTCCCGCCATCGAACTGTTCCGCCGTTTCCGCACCGGCGCGCCCCACTTCGCCCTGATCGGCGAAAAAGGCAAGCGCCCGGTCGGCTTCATCACGCTGGACAACCTGCTGGGCGCCATCGTCGGCGAGATCCGCGACGAATTCCGCCTCAACGAGAACGACTGGATCCGCCAGGCCGACGGTACCTTCATCGGCAAGGCCAGCCTGCCGATCGTCTCGCTCGAGCGCGTGCTCGGCATCGACATCGACAACGAAGCCATGGGCCTGGACGAGGTGGAATCGGTGGGCGGCCTGCTGATGGCCAAGCTGGGCGACATTCCCAAGCAGGGCCAGCGCATCGAGTTCCCGCGCTTCGACGTGGTGGTCAAGAAGACCAGCGGCCCGCGCATCCTGCTGGTCAAGGTTATCCCGCGCCTGGAGCGGGGTGCGGACGAGGACGAGCTGGACTGAAGCCATGGATGACATACGGCGGTAACACTTGCCCTATAGCATCATCCGACACCGGCTTCGAAAGTTCACCATGTCCCCTGTCATCTATGCAAAGACAGCGAAAGGCAGGAGCGAGGTCGCGCAGCGCTGCCTGGGCCTGAACAGCAGGCAGCGGACCGTGCTGATCATGCTCGACGGCCGCAAGCCCTGCGCTTCCCTCACCGGCCTGATTCCCGCCCGGCAGCTCGACACCATCGTCGGCGAGCTGCTGGCGATGGAGCTGATCGGTCCCTGCACCTCCACATCGGCCGCCGTACCGGCGCCGCAGCCGCCTGTCATGTCCCCCGAGCTGGCGCAGTTGAAGACCGAGATGGTGAAGACGGCCGAAGCCTGTCTCGGCCTGATGGCGGCCGAAGTCGTGCGGCGCATCGAACGGGCCGGCGACCGGCACGAACTGCTGGGCGTGGTCGGACACTGGCATATGGCGCTGCAGGCATCCAGGCAGGGCCGGGACAGCGCCCTGGAACATGTCGAGCGCGTCAGGGCCAGCCTGGCCGGCATGTAGAGGACGCAGTTGCAGGGCTCCCTCGCCGTTCATACCATCGAATATGCGGCCCGTCGCATGACGGACGCCCGGACGTCCGCGCCGGCCTACAGTGGCGTCTCTGATCAAGGGAGACATCGTATGCTGCGACGAATGACCGGCCTGCTGGCCGCCACCCTGCTGTGCGCCGCCGGCGCCTACGCCCAGGAACCGGCGAGGATCTTCGACCCGGGCGCACTCAAGGGCCCGGCCAGGGGCCGGCCGAACGAGGTGATGGTGCTGGGCACGGCCCACCTGTCGGGCCTGAAGGACCCGTTCAGGCCCGCCAGCCTGAAGCTGCTGAACGACAGGCTGGCCGGCTGGAAGCCGCAGATCGTCGCGATCGAGGCGCTGTCCGGCATGCAGTGCGATTACGCGCGCCGCTTCCCGCACCGCTACAAGGACACCGTGGCCGATTACTGCTGGGACCCTGCCCCGGCGCGCGCCTCGACCGGCCTCGACGTCCCGGCAGCGTCCGCCGAAGCCGAGCGGCTGCTGGCACATTGGCCCGCCGCGCCGACGCCGGCGCAGCGCCGCCATCTCGCCGCCGTATTCCTGGCCGGCGGCGAACGCGCCTCGGCGCTGGTACAGTGGCTGCGCCTGCCGGAAGCCGAGCGCCGCGCCGGCGACGGCCTCGATGCGCAACTCGTCGCCCTGCTCGATGAGCTGCGCGCAAAGCGCAACGAGAACACCCTGATCGCGGCGCCGGTGGCGGCCGCGCTGGGCCTGGAGCGCATCGTCGCGATGGACGACCATACCTCGGACGTGATGATCGAGGACGAGAAAGGCTTCGCCGCCGCCATCCGCAAGGCCTGGGACAATCCCGCCTCCGCCCGGCGCAGGAAGATGGACGAGGCTTACCAGCCCAGGCTCGGCGATCCCGAGGGCGTGCTGGCGATGTACCGCTCCCTCAACGATCCCTCCCAGGCCAGGCTGGCCTTCGACGGCGACTTCGGCGCCGCGCTCGAAGAAGCTTCGCCGCAGCAGTTCGGCCGCCACTACGTCGGCTACTGGGAGACCCGCAACCTGCGCATGGCCTCGAACATCCGCGATGCCATCGCGGCGCGGCCGGGCAGCCGCACCCTGGTCATCGTCGGCGCCTCGCACAAGGGCTATCTGGAGGCTTACCTGAACCAGATGCACGACGTGCGGATCGTCGACGCGCTGCAGGTGCTGCGCTAGCGCCCACCGTTCACCGCAAGCCATGCACGGGTCGGCGCATTGCGCTGGACCGCCGGCCCGGCAATGTCCAGCATGGGAGCTTTCCAACTCAGGAGTTCCCATGCGCGCCTTCCTCTTCCCCCTCCTCATCGTCCTGTCCTGCCTGGCCGCGCCGGCACGGGCCGCCGACACCGCCGGCAAGGGCGACCACCAGGCCGACGTCGCGGCGATCCAGAAGATCGTCGAGCAGTTCAAGGCCGCCATCATCGCCCATGACGGCCAGAGCCTCGGCAGCCTGTTCCTGCAGGACCACGACAGCTGGCTGTCGGTCGCCGACGAGCAGACCTGGGCCGCGGTCAAGGCGCGCCACCCGGACGCGCGCAAGGTCGTTCCCGACAGCTGGAAGAAGTTCGCCGAGTTCGTGCAGACTGCGCCCAAGCCGGTCGAGGAACGCTTCTACAACGTGCGCATCGACACCAACGGCGCGGTCGCGTCGGTCTGGTTCGATTTCGACTTCCTGATCGACGGCAAAGTGACCAACCGCGGCAGCGAGAGCTGGCAAATGGTGCGTGCCGAAAACGGCTGGAAGATCAGCTCGATGCTGTTCTCGATGGGCCGTTAAGACGATAGAATTGCACGATTGTCATTAGTCCAGCCGCCGCCCGTGAAAGTCGAAACTCCTTTGCTCGTCCCCGTGCTCGCCGCCCTGCCGGTGTGCGCCTGCATGGCCATCCTCGGGCTGCCGTCCTTCGGCCACGGCTATTCCGCCGCCTTCCGCACGCTGTTCTTCGTCGCCTGCCTGGGATGGCTGGTGCCGCTGGCGCTGCTGCAGCGCGCCTTGTGGCGCCGCGAATGGCGCTGGCTGCCGACGGCGCTGGTACTGCTGGGCGCCAGCTATGCGATGTCGGTCGTGAACGCCCTGCTCGGCCAGCGCCTCGCCATCGGCCTGGGACTGGAGAGCGCCTACCAGTGGCGCCAGCTGTTCTACGGCCTGGACAGCTGCTGGCTGGCCCTGATTGCCTTCTGCGCGGTGCACGCGGTGGCGGTGTACTACCTGTCGCTGCAGCGCGCCGAGCTGCACCTGGCGCAGGCCCGGGCGGCCGCGCGCGACGCCGATCTGCGCGCGCTGCGCCTGCAGGTCAATCCCCACTTCCTGTTCAATTCCCTGAACGCGATCTCCGCGCTGGTCTCGAACCAGTCCAACCGCGAAGCCAACCGCATGCTCGCCTGCGTCTCCGACTTCCTGCGCGCCACGCTGGCCCACGACGGCCGCCACGAGCATTCGCTGGCCGAGGAGCTGGCGCTGCTCGACGCCTATCTGGAAATCGAAAAGGCCCGCCTCGGCGAGCGCCTGTGCCTGACGATGAAGGCCGGGCCGGACCTGCTGGACAGCGCCGTGCCCTACCTGATGCTGCAGCCGCTGGTGGAGAACGCGATCCGCCACGGCATCGCGCCTCTCAGCACGCCCGGCCGCCTCGACGTCCGCGTCGAGCGCGAAGGCGCGCGCCTGCTGGTCGAGGTGCATAACGACGGATGCAAGCCGGCGCAGGCGGGCAGCGGCGGCATCGGCCTGGCGAACGTGGCGCAGCGCCTGCGCCACCTGTACGGCGACGCCCAGCGGGTCGATGCCGGCTGGGGCGAGGACGGCCGTTTCGGCGTGCGCATCGCCCTGCCCCTGCGTGCGGTGGCGGTGGCATGAGCGCGCCGATGCGGGTCGTGATCGTCGACGACGAGCCGCTCGCGCGGCTGGCGGTCAAGGTGCGGCTGGCACGCCGCGGGGAGTTCGAACTGGCCGCGGAATACGGCGACGGCGACAGCGCCGCCGCCGGCATCGCGGCGCTGCGGCCGGACCTGGTGTTCATCGACGTCCAGATGCCCGGCAGGAGCGGCATCGAGGTGCTGGCCTCGCTGCCGCCGCAGCAGCGTCCGATGGCGATCCTGCTGACCGCCTGGGACAGCTTCGCCGTGCAGGCCTTCGACCTGGCGGCCATCGACTACCTGCTGAAACCGGTCGACGACGATCGCCTGGACGAAGCCCTGGACCGCGCCCTGCGCGCCTGGCCCTACCGCCGCCACGAAGCCGCTGCGGCGCCGGCGCAGTGGCTGCGCAGCTTCACGGTCCGCAGCGGCACGCGCACCGTGCTGGTCCCGGCCGGCGACGTCGAACGCATCGAAGCCGACGGCGACTACGCCACCCTGCATGCGGAAGGCAAGAGCTGGCTGGTGCGCGAGCGCCTGCACACCCTGGCCATGCAGCTCGATCCGCGCGTCTTCCAGCGCGTCCACCGCTCGACCATCGTGCGGCTCGACATGATTGCCGAGCTGCGCGCCCTTACCAACCGCGACGCCCTGCTGCGCCTGCGCGACGGCAGCCTGCTGCGCGCCAGCCGCACCTATATGCCGGCGCTCGCGGATGCACTCGATCACTTCAACAAGAAAATCGCCTGATGCACACACCTGCCGGAACACCCCGCCTCGCGGGCCTGGACACCTTGCGCGCGCTCGCCATCGCCATGGTATTGATGTCCCACTACAACGGCTTCGTCGCCCGCGGCTCCATCTTCGGCTTCATCGGTGAAGTCGGCTGGGCCGGCGTCGACCTCTTCTTCGTCCTGAGCGGCTACCTGATCGGCAACCAGCTGCTGGCGCCGGCCGCGCGCGGCGAAAGCGTACAGCTGAAGACCTTCGTCGCGCGCCGCCTGCTGCGCACCCTGCCGAACTACTACGTGGTGCTGGCCGTCTACCTGCTGCTGCCGCACAGCCCGATCTGGGGCAAGACCATGGCGCCGGTCTGGCGCTTCCTCAGCTTCACGCAGAACTTCGGCCTGCGCTACGGCGAGACCTTCACCCACTCATGGTCGCTGTGCATCGAGGAGCAGTTCTACCTGGTGTTGCCGCTGGTGGTGATGGCGCTGGTAGGCACGCGGCGCTCGCCGCGCCTGCTGTGGTGCGCGCTGGTCGCCGCCATCGGTGCCGGCATCGGCACGCGCGGAATCAACTTCCTGAACGGCCAGGAGGCGTTCTCGGCGCCGGCCTACTACTCGAGCTTCGCCCGCTTCGACGAACTGCTGCCCGGCGTGGCCATCGCCATGCTGAAGAATTTCCACCCCGGGCTGTTCGAGCGCCTCCTGAAGCATGGGAACGCCCTGCTGGCGGCCGGCATCGGCATGGCGGCGGCGGTGCTGTACGGCGTGCGCTACGACGCGCCGAACCCGGGCCTGACATCGACCTTCGGCTTTTCGCTGGTGGCCTTCAGCTTCGCCCTGCTGACCTGCGCGGCGCTCAGCCCGCGCTGCATCCTGAACCGCCTGCGCATTCCCGGCGCCGGCAGCCTGGCGCTGTGGTCCTACGCGGTCTACCTGGTGCACAAGCCGGTGTTCATGGCGCTGCGGCCGGTGCTGGAAAGCCGGGGCATCGACCCTGCCGCGCCGCCGACCGTCGCGGCGGTGATGGCGGCCGGGGTGTTCGGCGGCTGGCTCCTGTACCGGCTGGTCGAGACGCCCTTCATGCGGCTGCGGGCGCGCTGGTATCCGGCCCAGGCCTTCAGCGCACCCTTGAACGGCACAAGCCGCACCGCGGACGCGGCCCATCCAGGTGCCGTCACGCGGTAGGCGGGACTGCCTTCAATGCAGGGCTTGTCCGGCCACGCCCTGCCCCTGCCTGGCCGCCAGGACCACGGTATGGCCATGCTCCAGGGCCGGCTGTTCGCGCGCGACGCGCTGGGCCAGGAAGTCGCGCAGCTGCGTATTCTGCAGCAGCTTGCCGATGAGGCGATAGCGCAGGCTGCTGTCGATCAGGCGGGTGGAGGCCATGCCGCGCCGGACAAAATAATGGTAGGCCAGGGTGTGGCTCTGCCAGTCGCGGTGGAAGGCGGCGACCGGCTCGTGCCAGAGCGCCGCCACTTCCAGCCCTTCCCGCTTCGCCAGGCTGACCAGGGCGCGGTCGGTCCAGCGCAGCACGTGGTGGGGCGGCATGTTCAGCGGCGCGTTCGCCGCCAGCGCAAGAAAACTGTCTTCGGCCGGGACGGCCAGGATCAGCATGCCGCCCGGCGCCAGGGACTCGACGCAGGCATGCACGAAGGTGTCCGGACTCGGCACGTGTTCCAGCACCTGGAAGCTGCACACGACGTCGTAGGCGCGCGGATGCTCGGCCGCGTGCTGTTCGACCGATTGCTTGCGGACGTCGAGGCCGGCCTCCCTGGCCTTGCGCACCGCCTCGTCATTGAATTCCAGGCCAACATAGCGCGTCGATGCCGGCAAGAAGGAACGGAAAGCGCCCTTCCCGCAGCCCACTTCGAGCACGCGCTGCTTGTCGCCCACGAATTGGCGGGCATAGTCGTATTCGGGTTTCTCGTCCTGGTAATACCAGTCGAATTTCTGTAATTGCTCGTAGAAGCTGTCGTCGCCGGCGCAGGAGGGAGAAAAGAAAACCAGGTCGCAGGCGTCGCATTTCAATCGCGAAATTTCCGGCGTGGTCTCGACATAGGCGCCGACCTCGATGCCGCGACTGCGGTACAAGCGCGCCAGTTCGGCGGTCGCTATGCTGTCAATAACGCGAACGTCTGGTGCGCCACAACCAGGGCAGTGCTGGTTTTCGATTGCCATCGCAGCCTCCCACAGGAGAATTTCGATGGATATTACATGATCTGAATTTGGCTTCAGTTCTGATTGGATTAGGCGTCGCTTTCCCGCACTTTATGCGATACGCATAGAAAACCTATTGGCGCTGTTTGCATTAAGTGTTGAATCTGCCCAGCGCCGCTCTCAAAAAGGCGTCTGGACTGGTAATGCGCTGGCCATCCAGCGCCCAGCGCCAGCCGAAGTAGTGGTCCAGGTAACGGCTGGCGATGCCGCGGAACGGCAGCAGCCAGGTTCGCATCCGGCTGTGATAGGCGTTGACGTTCTGGATGTGCAGCGCACCGCGCTTTC